>CAZFDP010000222.1:0-3429 GCA_964518185.1 uncultured Phocaeicola sp.
GAAGCCTTCGCTCAGTCGGGTGCCGATTTTATTTTGGCCATCGGTGGCGGTTCGTCTATCGATACATCTAAGGCTATCGGTATCATTACCAATAATCCTGAATTCAGCGATGTAGTATCGCTCGAAGGTGTGGCTCCTACCAAGAAGAAAACAGTTCCCATCATAGCATTGCCTACTACTGCCGGTACAGCTGCCGAAGTTACCATCAACTACGTAATTACCGACGAAGAAAACCAGAAGAAGATGGTGTGTGTAGACCCCAACGACATTCCGGCTATCGCTATCGTGGATGCTGAATTGATGTATACTCTTCCTAAGAGCCTGACTGCCGCTACCGGTCTCGATGCTTTGACTCATGCCATCGAAGGTTTGATTACCAAGGGTGCTTGGGAAATGAGCGACATGTTCGAAATCAAAGCCATCGAAATGATTGCCCGCCATTTGGAAACTGCTGTATTCGAACCGACCAATGCCGAAGCACGTAACGGTATGGCTGTAGCCCAGTACATTGCCGGTATGGCATTCTCTAACGTAGGTTTGGGTGTGGTACACGGTATGGCTCATCCGCTTGGTGCCATTTTCGATATTCCTCACGGTGTGGCCAATGCATTGCTGCTCCCCACTATTATGGAATACAACATGCCGGCTGCATTGCCTAAGTATGTAGACATAGCCAAGGCTATGAATGTATATAAGGATGGTATGACTCAGGAAGAAGCAGCCCAGGCTGCTGTAGATGCTGTGAAGGCTCTTTCTATCAAGGTAGGTATTCCTCAGCATTTGTCCGAACTCGGCATCAAGGAAGAAGACCTCCCACGCTTGGCTGCTTCGGCCATTGCCGATGTTTGTACACCGGGTAACCCACGCGAAGTGACCGAAGAAATCATCCTCGAACTTTACAAGAAGGTTTATTGATAATTAAAAGTGGATGTGTCGAAATGCACATCCACTATTTTTTATGCACATCTTCATTTCTTCTTTAAGTACTCATACCCGAAGCGGCAATAAAGACATTTCTTCTTGTCACAATATTCTTTCTTCAGCTGGATAAGCGCTTGACTGTCACCTGCATGGGCGGCCTTTAATCCGCATTGCTCCCATAAACGGATGATGTAATTGTTTTCAGCCTTCAGTTCTTCCAAGAAAGCAGTGGCTCGTTGGCACAATGTTTCGTTTCCTTTGTGCATACCATAAGCATATAAGAAAGTCACCACTGTATTTATAATTAGTAGATCGATGGAATTGTTGCTGAGTGTTTTGGGTGAGGAGGGAGAAGAGCCGCCAAATGAATAATGAGTGACCCAATACTCCGAAGTACCTCCCCGAAGCAAATCGCGCACTTCTTTCAGTGTTTCCTTTTCCATCAGCTTGGATAGTAGACCGTATTCCCTATGATAAAGGCAAGCTAACTGGGCGATACGTACATGGGGGAAATTACTGGGACGAAGTCGGAGAAAACGCCATAAAGAAGCGTCCATAGGGGTAAGGTTAAACTTATGTGAAAGATATTGATATTCTTTTTTTAAACGCAGATAATATTCGTCACCTTCAGGGTCTTCTAAGATTCCTGCCTGCCCGAAGAATAAGGCCTCAATCTGGAAAAGGTCATTACGATGCTTGTCTACCGCCCGTAACGGTATGCGTTTGGCCCAATATTCAAAAGCATCGCCATTTACTCCGAAGCCAAAGTTTCGGGCTAAAGTGATAAAGAAAGCATCTTCCCAATGGTTGTTACATAGCTTCAGACGTTCGTCCAATTGGGCGGACTTCTGCTCCAAGCGTTCCACTTGCAAGGCTGACATCCATGAATGGATGGTAAACGAGGAGAGAGAAGGAATGATTCGGTAGCAAGGAGGATAATTATATGTTGTCAACAATTCCTTATAATTGTTTTGGATAAACTCAGGACATTCCAACAAAAGTTGTGGAACGGGTTCTCCATTGCTTCGCATTACATCAGTGTCGATAAGGGAAGAAACATGGAGGATAACTGAATTGTATGTAGAATCGGTATGATGCCCATGCCTATACCAATCGGACGATTGTCGGTGTATTTCTACATTGCCCACCCACACTACACCATCCAATTTTATTTTAGCATTGAAGAAGTCAGGACCAGCATTCGGATTAGGTAATCCTGCATCAATGATTTCGACAAGTTGTCCCGTTGATGTCCTATGTTCTTTCAAAGGAAGAATTTTGTGTTTCCACACGTAATGTAAGAGCTGTTCCATTGTTAACTTCTTGTAAATGTTCTACAAAAGTAAGAGTTTAAAATGAAAAACGCTATCTTTGCACCCAAATAATTTAATCACAATGAAAATAGCATTAATCGGATACGGAAAAATGGGCAAGGAAATCGAGAAGATTGCCGTGGCCCGTGGACATGAGATAGTAAGCATCATTGATATTGACAATCAGCAGGATTTTGAATCGGAAGCATTCAAGAGTGCGGATGTAGCCATTGAGTTTACCAATCCCATGGTGGCCTATAACAACTATATGAAGACTTTTGCCGCCGGTGTGAAACTGGTGTCGGGAAGCACCGGTTGGTTGGAAGAACATGGCGAAGAGGTGAAGAAACTTTGTACCGAAGGCGGAAAGACCTTGTTCTGGTCGTCCAACTTCAGTTTGGGCGTTGCTATATTTTCGGCTGTAAACAAGTATTTGGCCGGTATTATGAATAACTTTCCCGGCTATGAGGTGTCAATGGTAGAAACGCACCACGTGCACAAGCTCGATGCACCGAGTGGTACCGCCATTACATTGGCCGAAGGCATCCTTGAAAATCTGGCCCGTAAATCGAAATGGGTAAAAGGAACTTTGACTGCACCGGACGGAAGTATAAGTGGCACTGCCGAATGTGAAGCCGATGAAATTCCGGTAAGTTCCATTCGCGAGGGTGAAGTGCCGGGTATCCATACCATTACATATGAGTCGGAAGCCGACAGCATCATCATTACACACGATGCAAAGAACC
Organism: uncultured Phocaeicola sp.; assembly: GCA_964518185.1. GTDB lineage: Bacteria > Bacteroidota > Bacteroidia > Bacteroidales > Bacteroidaceae > Phocaeicola. The sequence goes on from CAZFDP010000222.1 coordinate 2,981, forward strand.
GCAAAGGGTTTGCACTGGGTGCTGTATTGGCGGCTGAATATACGGCTTCGCACGAAGGTTTCTTGGGTATGAACGATTTATTCCAATTCTGATGGGCATGAAGATACAAGCTACACGCAAGCAATGGATAAAGTTCATCGTTGTATTGGCGCTTTATCTGATATTCCTTCTCTGGCTGAAAAGTTGGTTGGGATTAGTGGTGATTCCTTTTATCTTCGATGTATATATCACCAAGAAAATACCTTGGACTTGGTGGAAGAGTGCCAAGAATCCCACTGTTCGTAGTGTGATGAGTTGGGTAGACGCCATCGTGTTTGCCGCCGTGGCTGTCTATTTTGTCAATCTGTATTTCTTCCAGAACTATGTGATTCCTTCTTCTTCGTTGGAAAAGTCTTTGTTGGTGGGCGATTACCTGTTTGTGAGTAAGATGAGTTATGGAGCACGTATTC
>CAZFDP010000223.1:0-3377 GCA_964518185.1 uncultured Phocaeicola sp.
TTTGGGCCGACCCTGTTACCGGCCAATCCCAGCATTGTTGGGGACGTGCGATGGGATGGTTCTCTATGGCATGCGTGGATGTACTCGACTTTATGCCTGCCCATGAACCGGGACGCGACCGCATTGTGGCTATCCTGAATAAATTGGCCAAGCAGATAAAAGACCGTCAAGACCCTAAGACAGGCGTATGGTATCAGGTGATTGATCGTAGTGGTGACGAAGGAAACTATTTGGAAGCTACAGCCTCTACCATGTTTGTATATACCTTGTTAAAAGCTATTCGTAAAGGATATATCAATCCATCTTATATGAGTGTAGCCGAAAAAGGCTATCGGGGCATATTGAAGGAATTCATTAAGATAGATGATAACGGTGTGGTTTCGCTCGACAAATGTTGCGCGGTAGCCGGATTGGGTGGTAAGGAAAAACGCAGTGGCGACTATCAATATTATTTAAGTGAACCCATCCGCCCTAACGACCCCAAAGGTGTAGGTCCTTTCATCATGGCCAGCTTGGAATGGGAAAGACTCCCGGAAAAGCCCATTTCACCGACAACTCCGCTGGCTGGAGACACATTGGTAGTGGCACGTGACGGAACAGGTCAATACCGTACTTTGGCCGAAGCGATAGAACGCGTCCGCGTTTTTATGGACTATAACGTAACCATCTTTGTCAAGAAGGGAACTTATAAGGAAAAGCTGATTATCCCCGAACAATTGGAAAATGTAGAGATTGTGGGCGAAGACCGGGACAAAACCATCATCACCTTCGATGATCATGCCAACATCAACAAGATGGGTACCTTCCGTACTTATACGATAAAGGTGGAAGGCAACCGGCTGACTTTCCGCAACCTTACCATTGAGAACAACGCTCCCCAAATGGGACAAGCCGTAGCCCTCCATACCGAAGGAGACTGTATCCGTTTCATCAACTGCCGTTTCTTGGGCAATCAAGACACCATTTATACCGGTGGACGCTATGCACGTTTGTATTTCAAGAATTGCTATATAGAAGGTACCACCGACTTTATCTTTGGTCCTGCAACAGCTTTGTTCGAAGATTGTCATATCCATTGCAAACGCAATTCATACATTACCGCAGCTTCTACCCCACAAGATGTGAAGTACGGCTATGTATTCAAGAAATGTAAAATAACGGCATCCAAGGATGTTACCAAGATGTATTTAGGCCGTCCATGGCGTCCGTATGGCTATACCTTGTTCATGGAATGCGAAATGGGTAGTTTCATGGCTCCCGAAGGCTGGCACAATTGGGGAAAGGTAGACAACGAAAAAACGGCCCGTTATTTGGAATACAAGAATACAGGCGAAGGAGCCACCCCTACCAAACGTGTAGGTTGGAGCCGCCAGCTCAGCAAGAAAGAAGCATCTGAGATTACCGTAGAAAACCTGTTCGACATACAGACAAATTGGATGCTGAGTGAATAGTTCAAGTTGTAAATGTGGGTGTATCGAAATGTACATCCACTATTTTATAGGCACACCTTCATTATGTCATCCTGAGCAAAGCGAAGAATCTGAATACATTATCTTCAAAACAAGCTCTTATGAAACTGAAAAAAATATTCCTCCCCGTAGCTTTCGTCCTGTTCGTTTCCGCATCATGCGGTGGAAGCGAACCGACTGTTAACGAGCCCAAACAGCCGGAAGTATCGGTAGACCCGGAAAAGCCGGATACCCCCGAGCAACCGGATACCCCTGAGAATCCATCCGAAACGCCCGAAGCTCCTGCCGAAACAACATTGGATTACGGAGACCTGTATGCGTTTCCCGGTGCAGAAGGCCATGGACGACATACAACTGGTGGGCGCGGAGGTACAGTATATCATGTAACCAATTTGGAAGACGATACAAATGGAAACATCGAAGGTTCACTCCGTTGGGCTTTGAAAAAAAACGGTCCCAAAACGATTGTATTCGATGTAGCAGGCACCATTCATCTGAAAGCCGAATTACGAACACAGAAAAACGACTTGACCATCGCCGGGCAGACATCACCGGGAGGCATCTGTCTGGCCGACTATGCCTTTGTCATCAATTCCAGCAATGTTATTATCCGCTTCCTCCGATTCCGTCCGGGTGATGCCAGCGGCAAGGAGCCCGACGGCTTGGGCGGTATGGACCAGAAGAATGTCATTGTAGACCATTGTTCCGTAAGTTGGAGTGTAGACGAGTGTCTCTCCGTATACGGCATGGAAAATTCTACCGTACAATGGTGTATAGCCTCACAAGCGCTTTTGGTCTCCACTCATAGTAAAGGTACGCATGGATACGGTGGGAACTGGGGAGGTAACAAGGCATCCTATCACCACAACCTGATAGCCCATTGCAAGAGCCGCACCCCCCGTCTGGGACCGCGTCCAAGCACACAGATGAATGAATACGTAGACATCCGCAACAATGTATTCTACAATTGGTCGGGCGAAGGTTGTTATGGTGGCGAAAACCAACATGTCAATTTAGTGAACAACTATTATAAACCGGGACCAGCTACCCAAAGTAGCGACACCAGTAAACGCACCCGTTATCGTATTGCCAAGATTGGAGTACGTACCACTTCTTATGTAACCGATAGCAATGGCACACCCAACGGTTGGAAACCCTCCGAACATCTTTGGGGTACATTCTACATTACCGGAAATACAGTGGAAGGTTACGATGATGTAACGGCCGACAACTGGCCCAAAGGGGTATACGAGCAGCAGGACAACAATGAGAAAGTAGACAATCTCTGGACAGAAGAAGTGAAGGCCGCCATCAAGAAAGACGAAGCGGTTATAGGCACCGGAGGATTGACACAACATTCGGCAAAGACAGCTTACAACAAAGTATTGTCCTACGTAGGAGCCTGCAATTATAGAGACATCATCGACGAACTGATTTTATCCGACGTAAAGAACGGCAAAGCCAGTTGTACAGCTACCGGAAACAGCCAAGGCTATATCAATACTCCAAAAGAGATAGGTCAAGCCTTGCCTGAATTGGCAACCAACCCATATCCTCAATTGAAACAGGATACCAGCATTGATGCAAAAGACACCGATACCGACGGCATACCCGATGCTTGGGAAAAAACCTATCAGTTGAATCCTAATGATAAAGCAGACGGAAACGCTAAGACCGTAGACAAACGCGGACAATACACCAATTTGGAAATGTACCTCAACAGTTTGGTTCACCACATCATGGAAGAGTGCACCAAAGGAGGAACTATAGTAGAATAAAAACATTTCTCCGGTTTTGCCCATAGGCGAGAATTTGAATCATCACTGATGGCGAGCGTAAGTCATCACTGATGGCAAGCGTAAGTCATCACTGATGACAAGCATTAATTATCACTGATGTCAGGTGGTG
>CAZFDP010000224.1:0-3375 GCA_964518185.1 uncultured Phocaeicola sp.
CTCTTTCTTGTCTGCCGTGAATACAAGGAAAGTTCCGATAGCTTTGTAGTCCTCCTTGTCTTTGCAAAAGGCTTCCATCACACTCTTGATGGTCTTTGTTTCCTCTGGAAAGGAAGAAAAACAATTATAAATCCACTCAACCTATAAACCAATAGCCTTTTTACAACTCGACGAGTTACGAGTAAGAAAACGGTGGTTTACGAGCAAGAAAACGGCGAGTTCTTACCCGTAACTCGTCGTATTAATTTTATCAGCAAAAACATGCCATCAGTGATGACCGCCTTTAGTCATCAGTGATGGCTGCCCTTAGTCATCAGTGATGGCTGAATGGAGGCATAACTTAAAACCAAAACCAGGCTAAGGTTTAAAGGATTATTTTATTCCAATACAAATGAAACGATTGTACGGATATCGGTTGAAGAACTACCGATGTAGGCCTTGAACTTGCCGGCCTCGGCTTTCCAGCCTTTCAATGACTCATCGTAATACTTCAAGTCGTCTGAAGTGATGGTGAAAGTGACTGTCTTTTCTTCACCGGGATTCAGTGCTATCTTCTGGAAATGCTTCAGTTCCTTCAACGGACGGAGAACACTGCTCTTGTCATCGCCTATGTAAAGTTGGACAACTTCCTTTCCGGGTACATTTCCTGTATTCTTAACCTTTACCGAGATTTCCAAATTGCTTCCTTCGGTCATTGTCTTGGCCGATGCTACAGCCTTTCCGTAAGTGAATGTAGTATAACTCAAGCCATGGCCAAACGGGAACAAGGCAGGAATCTTCTTGGCATCGTGCCAACGGTAACCCACTAAAATGTCTTCCTTGTATTCTTGCTTGATGCTGTCGCCCGGATAACTCAATGCATCGAAGGCATGTGCACCACAATCGGTTAACTTAGCAGGGAAAGAAAAAGGAAGTTTACCACTCGGATTCACCTTGCCACTCAACACATTGGCAATGGATTTGCCTCCCATAGAGCCCAAATACCAGCCCTGTACAATGGCAGGAACCTTGTCTACCCATGGCATTTCAACTGCATTACCGCTCAAGAGCACCAGCACCAGATTCTTATTGGCTGCTTGCAATTCTTCTATCAGTTTGTCCTGTCCAAACGGTAAGTTATAATGTTCACGGTCGCCTCCTTCACAATCCTGCAGATGATTCTTGTTCAAGCCTCCCACCATAATCACCACATCGGCTTCCTTGGCCATGGCAACGGCTTCGGCACGAAGAGAGTCTTCCACACGTTGCGGAATCACATCCACGTTTCCATACATGGGGCGTCCGGCTGCATATCCTTTGGCATACTTCACTTTATCGCCATACAAGGCACGAAGTCCATCGAGTGGAGAAACCATATCCTTTACCTTCAATTCGGAAGAACCGCCCCCTTCGTTCAGTTTACGGACAGCATTGTCGCCTACTACCAAGATGGATTGGTAATCGGCCTTCAACGGAAGAAGAGCCGGTGCTTTCTTGGCTACCGGGGCATTCTTCAGCAACACAACACCTTCGTTACCGATGGCTTCGGCTGTTTCATAATGTTCAGCCGTACAGAGGGATCCGTAAGGTTTGTTGCGATTCATGGCCGTACGGAAAATCAGTCGGAGGATACGGGCAGCCTTGTCATTTACTACAGATTCGGGAATCTTTCCTTCTTCTATCATCTTCAGATAGCTCTTACCTAAATAATAGTCATCGTAACCAAATTCGCTTTCGCTGGTCAAGCCATTGGTATACGAACCCATTTCGACTTCCAATCCGTTCAGTGCGGCCTCCTTGGTATCGTGTACTCCACCCCAATCGGATACTACTACCCCATCGAATTTCCAATCCTTCTTCAGGATTTGATTCAACATCAACTCATTGTGGCAAGCATGCTGACCACGAATCTTATTATAAGCACCCATGATGGTCCATGAGCCACCCTTTACTATGGCAGCTTCGAAAGCCGGCAAATAGATTTCATACAAAGCACGGTCGCTCAACTGCACATCAATGTGTCCACGCCATGTTTCCTGATTATTCAAAGCATAATGCTTTACACAAGCGGCTACACCATTCTTCTGCATTTCCTGTATATACGGAACAACCATGACACTGGCCAAATAGGGGTCTTCGCCCATGTATTCAAAGTTACGTCCGTTCAAAGGAGTACGATAGATGTTCACACCAGGGCCTAACATCACATCCTTTTCGCGATATCGGGCTTCTTCACCGATAGCCTTACCGTAAGCACCCGACATTTCCGGATTCCAAGTTGCAGCCAAAGCGGTCAGTGCAGGGAAAGCCGTAATGCTGTCGTTAGTCCACATGGCATGTCCCCAATCGTTCCAATTGATTTCCATACGCACTCCATGAGGGCCGTCACTCCACCACAATTCAGGAATACCCAAACGAGGAACACCGGGGCTGCTGAATTTGCTTTGAGCATAACTCAATCTTACTTTTTCCTTTAAAGTCATACGACTTAAAGCATCTTGCACACGTGCCTCAATGGGCTTAGTATCATCCAAATAGACAGGTGTTTGAGCCATTGCGGGCATAGCCATACAGGCTATTGCCAATGATAAAAATATTTTTTTCATATTTATTCTACATTACTCATAGGTGTATCATAATTCACATCTACTTATTTTTAGGCACGGATTACACGGATTGCACGGATAAAATTGATGTAAACATAAGGACTAAAAACAGTGTAATCCGTGAAATCCGTGCCTAAATTGTGTATGATACACTTTCTATAAAACTAATCTGCATTAATAATCAAAGTCGCTTTTTCCAAGCCTTCGGAAGTAGCTTCCAATTCAATATTGCCTTTGTCTCCGTTATTCTGAAGCACTACCAGACATTTGCCATAGAATGCCTTGCGATGTGAAGCCTTGAAACTTTCCATCGAAGTTTGATTACCATTATCCACACCGGCAATGAAAGCGGCTCCCTTTACATCAAAGTTCACCAAGTTATCGGCATTCGGGCAAAGATTACCTTCCTTATCCAATACTTCTACGGTTACAAAACTGAGGTCGGTACCATCGGCTTGTATTTCGGTACGGTCGGCAGTCAAACGAATTTGAGCCGGTTCACCTGCTGTATGGATTTCTTTTTCCATCACGACCTTGCCCCCCTTACGGGATACAGCCTTGATAGTACCCGGCTCATACTTCACTCTCCATACTACATGATACTTGTCGGTAGGCATAGTCTTCACCCCCTGCGACTTATCATTAATATACAGTTCCACTTCATCGGCATGATTAAAATAAGCCCATAAATCTATCTCCTGTCCTTCTTCCCAATTCCAATGGGGGAAGAGATGGAGCACATCCTTATCCGTCCATTGGGACTGATACATATAATAGATATCCTTCGGGA
>CAZFDP010000225.1:0-3362 GCA_964518185.1 uncultured Phocaeicola sp.
CCCCAACTTTCTCTATCTAAATTACGGTAACTGATGGCCTCGGCCAAATGATGGGACATAATCCGTTCGCAACCCTCCAGGTCGGCAATGGTTCGTGCCACTTTCAGAATACGGTCGTAAGCACGTGCAGACAGGTTCAGACGGGACATAGCATTGCGAAGCAGATTTAATCCTTGAGTGTCCGGCTCTGCATAAAGATGCAGCAAACGACTTTCCATTTGGGCATTACAATGTATACTGGGATGGTTGGCAAAGCGTTGTTCCTGTATCTTTCGGGCTTTGATGACTCTTTCTCGGATGCTGGCGCTACTTTCGGCTAATGATTTGTCGGACATCTTTTCAAATGGAACCGGTACGATTTCAATTTGAATATCTATTCTGTCCATTAAAGGCCCTGATATTTTGTTGAGATATCGTTGTACTTGTCCCGGATTGCAAACACAAGCTTTGGTGGGGTGATTATAGTATCCGCAAGGGCAGGGATTCATGCTCGCTACAAACATGAAGGAGCATGGGTATTCAATGGTATATTTGGCCCGGGCTATGGTTATTTTACGGTCTTCTAATGGCTGACGGAGTACTTCAAGGGTAGATTTGGCGAATTCGGGCAACTCGTCTGCATAAAGAACCCCATTATGGGCGAGGGATATTTCTCCGGGTTGGGGATTGCTGCCTCCACCTACCATGGCTATTTGTGAAATTGTATGGTGAGGACTTCGGAAAGGACGTAAAGCAACCAAGGAGTCGTTTCGTCCTAATTTGCCGGCTACCGAGTGAATCTTGGTCGTTTCCAAGCTTTCGCTAAGTGATAATGGAGGGAGAATGCTTGGCAAACGTTTGGCCATCATTGATTTACCGCTTCCTGGTGCACCTACCATAATAAGATTATGTCCTCCGGCAGCAGCTACTTCCAATGCTCGTTTTACACTTTCCTGCCCTTTGACATCGGCAAAATCGAAGGGGAAATTACTTTGATGCTGGTAAAACTCTTCGCGTGTATTCACAATCGTAGGAGTGAGTTCCCGCTCATTGTTGAAGAACTCGATAACCTCCTTGATATTTTCCACCCCATATACATTGAGATTGTTGACTACAGCTGCTTCGCGGGCATTTTGCTTGGGTAGAATAAAGCCTTCGAATCCTTGTGCCCGTGCGCAAATGGCAATGGGAAGCGCTCCTTTGATGGGTTGTAGACTTCCGTCCAAACTAAGTTCGCCAATAATGAGATATTTGGATAATTTTTCATCGGAAACAATTTTTGTGGAGGCAAGGATGCCTATTGCCAATGGCAAATCGTAGGCCGATCCTTCTTTACGTATATCGGCAGGGGCCATATTGACAACAATTTGGCAAGTAGGGAATTTATATCCGTTTACTTGTAGGGCCGAAATGATTCTTTCATGGCTTTCTTTTACGGCAGAATCGGGCAGGCCTACCAAGAAAAATTTGATACCCCTTGAACTGTTTACTTCAATGGTAACGATTGTGGCATCAATACCTTGCACTGCAGCACCATAGACTTTTACTAACATATCGTTTTTATTTTGTTCATGGTTAAACAATAATGATTATTTCCTTTTCTTTCTTTTTCTTTCGGCTTCTTTGCGTGCCTTTTCCTGTTCTTCGTCTTTCTTGATAAGTTCTTTCACTTTATCAATCAATTTTTGCCCTCGTATGTCTCTTTCAATGATACGTTTGTTGGGGTCTAACAAAATATTGGTGGGTAAGGTATATATGCTCTGATCCTTTACCAATTTGTTGTTCCAACCGGTAAAATCACATATTTGTATCCATTGGGTGGTATCCCGATCCGAGGCGGCTAACCAGGCTTCCTTGTCCAAGTCGAGTGAAAGACTGATAACTTGGAACCTTTCTTTCTTCAAAGCCTTGAGGACGGGTACTAAAGAATCTTGGGCTTCTACACTTTTCTTGTCCCAACTGGCCCAAAAGTCCACTAAAATATATTTATTCCTGATGCTTGACCAATTAATGGCTTCTCCGTTTCTGTCTTTATTGGTTAAGGTATAGATGCTACGGTTGTTGTCTTTTTCTGTAAGATGCTCTATTTTCGCCAGAAGGTTCATCATATAGGGCGTTTCTCTGATGAGGCCGCTCATGCCGTTTATCAATTCTTTTATTTTCTTGTAGTTGGGCAGACTGTCTTGAGTGTAGAACTTGTCTATCAGATAAATGTTGGTAAACGAATGACTGTTCTTCCGGATAATGGAATCTACCTTGTGTTTGATAGAATCTGACGGAGCATTTGCTAAAAGGGAAAGGATGTCGGCCAATGTTTGGTTCTCGCCTAATCCTTTAATGCGAAGGCTGTCTTTCGGTCCATTTATTTCTACGGTCTGTCCTTTGTCGGCATAGATGGGGTAGGCATTTAATGAATCGAATACTAACGAAAAGATAGTAAATGTATCGGGGGTGATGGTGTAGTTGAACTGTCCCTTATTCATTATAATGGTATCCAACTTATATTTGGGTAATTGATAAAAGACCAATAAAGTGTCGGACTTTGTGTCGCTGATGTTACCTTTTAGCGTAAAGTCAGTTTTTTCACTGCAACCGATGAATGTCAGTATAATTATCAATAGAAGGTGAGTCGCTTTTTTCATTCTCTTAAATTTTCCGCTAATGTACGCAATTTTGTGTTTATAAGGATGTTTTTAGGGATAAAAAAACAGGATGCCCTTCAATGGACACCCTGTTTTCTGTATTTTTAAGACTTGATTACTTCAACAAACCTGCATATTTTACAAATTCGATATCGTTTGCAGCCTTGGCAGCCAATGAAGCGTCCTTAGCGATAGCGCTCTTCAAGCTGCTTGCAACCAATGATTCGTTGTTAGTGCGGGCACCTACGATAGCCATCAAATAGTCAGTCATAGCGTCCTTATCCTTGATAGCTTGGAGAGTAGACTTAGCCTTGTTGTAGTCCTTAACCAAAATCTGAGCCTGAGCAGCACTGTTAGTCTTAGCGTCACCGAAAGCGTTTACAGCTCTTTGGTATTGGCCTTGCTTGATGTAAAGATTACCCAATGCTTCGTTAACAGCGTTTGCACCTGTAGCCTTACCCAAATAAGCTTCAGCTGCAGCTACGTTGTTGTTAACCAATTCGCACAAACCGAGGTTAGCGTTTGCTTCAGCAGCGTTAGCGTTCTTGGCAGCAGCTTGCTTGAAGTAAGAAGCAGCCTTAGCTACGTCACCGGCAGCAAATGCCAATTCGCCGAGGTTGTTATAAGCACGGTAATCGTTCGGATAAAGCTGAGTAGTCTTAGTGAAGATAGCTTCCTTACGAGCATTGTCGTTAGTCAATGTAGCAGCATAAAGCAATTCTTCAACGCTCAATACCTTAG
>CAZFDP010000226.1:0-3351 GCA_964518185.1 uncultured Phocaeicola sp.
TAACAAAGAGTGTGAAATTAGTCATCCGATAATGTGCCCATAATTATGAATATTTTGTATCTTTGCAACAAAATCAGATAAAAGATAAAATATTATGGACAACAAGTACATTACCGTAGCATACAAGCTCTATGTAGAGCAAGATGGCAAACCGGCATTGGTAGAAGAAGCTACCGTAGAACATCCTTTCCAGTTCATCTCGGGAATGGGAACTACCCTCGAACGTTTCGAGAACGAAATACTTCCCCTCAATCAAGGAGACAAGTTCGACTTTGTAATCCCTTGCGAGGAAGCTTATGGTGAATATATGCCCGAAGGCGTACGCACTGTATCAAAAGAAATGTTTACCATCGATGGAGTGTTCGACAGCGAACGCATCTATCCGGGCAGCATCGTTCCCCTTCAGGACAACGAAGGCCATCATTTCTATGCTACCATCACCGAAGTGACCGATAAGGAAGTAACCGTAGACTTGAATCATCCTCATGCCGGCAAGGACCTTAACTTCAAGGGCGAAGTGGTAACATCACGCCCTGCTACTACCGAAGAGATCCAAGGCATGCTGAACATGCTCAGTGGCGAAGGTTGCGGATGCGGATGCTGTGGTGGCGACTGCGAAGACGGTTGTGGCGAACACGGCTGTGGTGGACATTGCCATTAATTTATTATCACATACGCCTGATAAGCGGTATCATCAAAGACAGGGGTAAGCGAGAAATACCCTTGTCTTATTTTTTGCCCTTCTAACACCAAAGGATGTTGCCGTTGCAGGATTTGATGCATACGTAAAGCTTCCCCCGGTTGCGGATAATACTCTATCACATAACGTCCTATAGTACCGGCCACCACATAACAATCGTACACTGCACGAGCCACAATACCCATATTCATACGAAGGTTGATTTCTACACAGGGATGTACGGCATACCTTCCTTCAGGAAGGGCACAAACCATCATATCCACTCCCAAGCAACCATCGTACCCCTCCAATGTACGGGGCAACTCCTTTTGCAGCCAACCACATATATCCTGCAAGATTTCTACCGGCACATAAGCCGACAAACGACGTTCTATCTCTGCATTGGCAGCCAACAGATTTTCCTTATAAAGACCACGGACATCAGTTTCGAACAACGAATAGCCCATAAACCGCACTTCTCCCCTCTCCATACAGAACTCCATGGCAAAATCCACCACCTTCTGATAATAAGGTTCCATTACTACATAACCTTGTGTTTTGAGGATATGGTTTATCCATCCCCTCATAGGAGCATCGATATTACCTTCTACTTTCTGAATTCCCCGACCACTACCACTCCACGGAGCTTTCAGCAAAAAAGGAGGAGGAAAACAAATTTCGTCCAATGAAGAAATTACTTTAGCCTCACCAAGCGTATGCGGTAAATTGACACGTTGTAACATATTTACCGCTGTACCCCTTGCCGAGAGACTACGGATACGCTCCAACTGTTGCCTATCAGGAAGAGCGCAAGAAGAAACCCCTTGTCCTTGAAGCCGATGCACCAAAGAAGCACTCCATCCCCAAGGATACACCTTATTATATATAGTATCGGGTGTCTCCACTCCTTTTACCGGCAACTGCAAAGGACATTCATTTTCCATCCACCGAATTTGACGGGTATCGGATATCCAAACCTCACTTTGCGGCAATGCATACCACATAGGAAGTGCCGACAAATGGTTGGCCATCCGTCTTACATTGGCAGGAGGCATATAGTAAGGGCCACCATAAGCCAAAGCCATATCGTTTTCGGGATTGAACAAATAGAGCGTTTTCATTCTCACTTTATCACAGAACAACACAGAGTGCCACTGAACGGACATGTAAATCGATATGCAAAAATATAAAAACTACACTGAACCCTGTGCCACTCCGCAATAAAAAAACGGCCTTTGACATAAAACAAAAGTTTTTATCTACATTTTGCCATGTCGAGTTTGCAATTTATAGAAGTATTTGTATATTTGCACTCGATTAATCAAGACTAATGGAAGCTTTCTACAAAACGCACAGCTATTTGGTGGAGCATACCAACGCTCCCATCCGCCGGAACTTGATGGACGAAATAGACTGGAATGACAGGCTGATCGGCATCAAGGGTACTCGTGGTGTGGGAAAAACCACCTTTTTGCTACAATATGCCAAGGAGAAATTCGGAAACAACCGTTCGTGTCTATACATCAACATGAACAACTTTTATTTCTCGCAATGCAGTTTGGTGCAATTTGCCGGAGAGTTTGTCAAGCGTGGTGGAAAAGTACTGCTTATCGACCAGATGTTCAAGTACCCCCAATGGAGTGAAGACCTCCGTTCTTGCTACGAACAATATCCCACACTGAAAATTGTGTTTACCGGTTCATCGGTTATGCGACTTAAAGAAGAGAATCCGGTATTGAACAGTATTGCCAAAGTGTACTATCTCCGCGGATTATCGTTCAGAGAATATTTGAATCTGCAAAGCGGGAATCACTTCCGTGCCTATACATTAGACGAAATTCTGAATAATCATGAACAGATAGCACGGAACATTTTACGCGAAGTAAAACCGCTGAATTATCTGCAAGATTATCTACACCATGGTTTCTATCCCTTTTTCTTGGAAAAACGTAACTTTTCGGAGAATTTGCTCAAGACCATGAACATGATGATAGAAGTAGACATTCTTCTTATCAAACAAATTGAATTGAAATATCTTTCGAAAATAAAAAAATTACTATATTTGTTGGCGGTTGACGGACCGGTAGCTCCGAACATCAGCCAACTGGCCACCGAGATACAAACCTCGCGGGCCACTGTGATGAACTACATCAAGTATCTGGAAGATGCACGCCTTATCAACATGGTGTATCCCAAGGGGGAACAATTCCCCAAAAAACCATCGAAGGTGGTAATGCACAATTCCAATCTGATGTATTCGTTTTATCCTGTAAAGGTGGACGAACAGGATGTCCTTGACACGTTCTTTATGAACACCATGTACAAGGACCACAAACTATACAAAGGCGACAAGGGTACCTCATTCCTTGTGGATGAGGGATTACACTTCCGCATTTGTACCGAAAACTGCAAGTTCAAGAACAACCCCAATGTGTATTACGCATTGCACAAGCTTGAGCTGGGACATGGGAACCTTATCCCATTGTGGCTATTCGGATTTTTGTATTGACAGAATGTCATCCTGAACGAAGTGAAGGATCTGATTGCATCCACGTTTATGCTTACAGATACTTCGCGATGCTCAGAATGACATGAAAAAGACGAAGTATTATAATAGAATTAATTACCTAATAAAAATTTAGTAATTGTATGACTAAACAAAAAAAATTCAT
>CAZFDP010000227.1:0-3351 GCA_964518185.1 uncultured Phocaeicola sp.
CTTACATTATTTGTATTTCTTTGATTCAATTAATTCCTGTTTTTTCAAAATATTTTTTGCCATTTTCACCATTGGAGGGCCAATAAACTTATTGTTTTTAACCGCTACCCCTTTACCATCCTTTTGAGCCTCTTCCGATAGTTGTATCATTTCTTTGGCCCATGCTATTTCTTCTTCTGTCGGTGAATAATACTGATGAACGTAAGGAAGTTCCTTTGGATTGAGAACTAGCATACCTTCAAATCCTAAGTTTTTACCAATAATTAAATTGCGTTCTAAATCTTCCAAATCATGAACCTTGATATGTACGGTATCGATAGGAAGAATTCCACAACTTCTTGCACCTATACTTATTAAACTGCGGGCGGTCATGATACTCACACCTTCTGCATCATGTTTACCTTGTAAATCTGTAACATAATCTTCACATCCAAATGCAACGGCAATAACTCGAGTACATGCGGAACAAATATCTTTGATATTAATGACAGCACCAGCTGTTTCTATTAAAGGAATAATTTTAAATGTTCCGATAGGATAACCTTTCTCATATTCAATGGTTTCCAAAAGCTTTCCAAAGAAATAAATATCTTCCCCCTTGGTTGCTTTAGGATACATAAATCCGTGGATACCGTCTATGGTCAACTGATAAGCGTCTTTCAATAATTCACCACTTTCACGGTCATTTACTCTCGGAAAAAGTAATTTACCGTTTAGGTCTGTACGTCTAGCAAATTCTTTGATATTGTCGCGTGATTTCTGTTTTTCTGGATATGGAACCGAGTCTTCTATATCAAGTAATAGCACATCTGCATCACGACGAACTGCACTATCCAACAATTTCTGATTGTGTGCAGGCACGAACATCAGACTGCGCATCAAATATGTTTCATTCATGAGTTTTCTTCTTTACTAATACATTTCTTCTAAAAGACAATACATCCACACCATTCTGGTTATAGGCAATGGACTCTACATAGACGATTCCACGATCATCTTTTGACTTAGATTCACGTTTGTCCAATACCTTGGTACGAACATAGATGGTATCGTTCACAAATACAGGGTTCAAATGCTTTACATCCTCATAACCCAAATTAGCAATAGCCTTACCGCTTACATCTGGTACAGTAATACCTACAGCCAAAGAGAAAACCAATGTTCCGACAACTAAAATCTTACCATGTTGATTTTGACCAGCATAATCTATATTGGTATGAACCGGATGATGGTTCATGGTCATCAGACTAAAAAAGTTATTGTCACATTCGAATATAGTTTTGGAAAGTGAGTGCTTAATTTCAGAGCCTACTTCAAATTCCTCAAAATATAGTCCTAATACAGATTGATTCATTTTTTATCTAATTATGTGATTCAACTGAGGTTTAATTATTGCAGGATTTCCATATAATACGTTGTTGTCAGAAACGTCCTTGGTTATATTGGAAGACATCCCAACAATATTATTATTACCTATTGTTATGCCATTACGTATGGAAGTATTAAGTCCTATAAAATTTTCATTGCCTATTGTTAGACCGCTACCTACGCATACTTGTCCTGCAAAATAATTATTGTTACCAATTGTAATATCATGTCCAAGTAAAGTACCAGAATTCACTGTATTAAAATTACCTATTATAGCGTTACAATTTACTACAACATTTGCTAAAAGAACATTTCCTATACCTAACTTTGCGGATTTAGATAGCATGACAGATGGATGAACGAAATTGAAGAACTTTTCACTAGGAATATTCAAGTCATAAAGAATCTTTGTTCTTTCACGCATTACATCTGGACGATACAATGAATAGATAAACTTAACATCATCGTAATGACCATATTTGTTGTACAAATCTTTTATATCACAAAGAATTTCATATCCATTAATTGAGTCTCCACCACTCCGATCGTCTAAAGCAAGTCCTAATACTTCGATATCCTTACCATATCTTATTTGAGCATCATATATTTGGTCTGCTATGACTATAGCGGTACCACGTCCACCGATAATTATAACTTTCATACTATTATTATTTTATTATTTCAAGTATCCGTTCCATATCACCCTTACTATATCTTTGATCAATAGGCAAAGGAATTATTTGTACCGCTAGTTTGTATTCTAGCTCTTCTTCCTTGCACCACTCTAGTACATTTGGCCAGTAACGGGCTACAAACACTTTGTTCTTAATGAGTTGTTCTCTAAGAGATTCATTATTTGTCATAAAAGGATATACCATTGGACAAACAAAAGAATCAATTGAGGGTAATTGAAGCAGGTTTTTACTTCCTAATGCTTTACTGATGAATTGAAAATTATTTCTTCTCTTTTCAATAATTAATTTATAATCTATTTTTAAAAGAACAGATTTTGTTTGAGGCGAGATTCTTTTGATTGGTTGATTATCTAACTTACATTCATTAGTCTGATAATCTTTAAATCCCGCTTCAGCACCCTTTTCTTTACGGACATAGAGGTGTGAATCTCGACCTATAGAATTGTCAATTTCATATTTCAAAGCTGGTTCAGCAGGCACTCCAAATGCAAACCCTCCATCTGCAACTCCTACAAATTTACGTGTACTGTAAGCAGCCTTGATTCCTGATATCATAGGTGAGAATAAAGCTTGAGCATTATCTACTATTAGTCTTTCATTATACTTTTCAGCTAAATAAGCAATATATTTATCTTTAACACCAAAATAATTATTAACGATTAAATAATCACCTTCTTTTAAAACAAATTCTTCTCCAATTTCTAGTTGCTCATTGATGTGGTAAAATACATATTCAACTCGTAATCGTTTTAATGGTTCTATAACAGCTTCACAAGTGAAATATGGGATGAAGATTCGTTTCACATCAGCTAATTGTAGAATGATATATTCTATAGCATTACGGCAAGTATTGAGTGCAATGCCATCAATAGGTAATTGTCCATATTGGCAATCTAAATCAGCAAGTTCAAAATAACCGCCGATGGCCTTTATTTGGTTACAATTTTCAACCATTTTTCTTGATTAGTGATGGCTTTCTCTAAATCTTCATTATTATCAAATCGAAGAACCAAAGTACCGATAGCATTGTTAGCTGCTTCAAAGCCGTGAACAAAGTCACCCGGTTTAACCCAAAGGTCTTCTTCCACAATCTCAGCAGGAAGTGACTTATCAATCTGCAAACCGACAAACTCTCCATCCTTATCTGCATGAAGGATGATTTCTGCCCAATGACCATTATAAGGCTTCTGCTCAATAGCTTTCGGTTCATCACCCACCATAGCACGTGTGATTGCTGTAATCATATCTACCCCTGTGGCATAACGAAGCATCTCACAAAGACGGTTGC
>CAZFDP010000228.1:0-3344 GCA_964518185.1 uncultured Phocaeicola sp.
CATTGTTTACCACTTTCCGTATTTTTCTTCCGGTATGTCGGATGGTTCGTGCAACCTCTTCACCTGCATTCCCAATAGTTCCCGAAATGGCTGACAGGATGTTGGGACGTTTTGCCTTTATTGTATCATGTTGTTCTACCTGTGCATTCGTCAGTAAGGCCATACAAACGAACGTAAAGAATAAGAACCATCTGATGATACGCATGGCAGGATGAATTTAGAGTTTGTTCAGTATACGGTCCATCACCCAATTGGTAGTAGTGGCGCTGAGGCCATCGCATGTACATACAGCTTTACCCTGCAAATGTTCTACTACAGACTTTATTAACGGTAGTTGCACATAGGGTGGATTTTCGGGCAGGATTTCTTCACGGCCTTTTTCAGTATGTAGTGCGATGGGGTCGTATGTAAATACAGAGAAACATATCATTCCTTTATCGCCAATGATTTCAATACGGTCTTCTTTAGCCGATTCATGTGCAACAAAACACCAAGAGCCCGATCCTGGTAAGCCGGATTCGAATTTGAAGCAAGCGCTTACTGTATCTTCAGCATCATATAATTTACCCAAATTGTTCTTGTATCCTTCGGCTTCGAGAATACAACCGAACATATCTTGCAATAAGTCTAACTGATGAGGTGCCAAATCATAAAAATATCCTCCTCCTGCAATATCGGCTTGTACTCGCCAAGGCAGACTGTTGTTGCTATAGTCCAAATCACGTGGCGGTTGTGCAAACCTTATTTGTACATTAATGACTTTCCCTATTCGTCCGGTGTTTACCAGTTCCTTTACCTTCTGGAAGTATGGAAGATAACGGCGGTAGTAGGCTACAAAACAAGGTATACCTGTTTCTTTCGATATGCGGTTGATACGAGTACAATCTTCGTAACTGGCTGCCATAGGCTTTTCAATGTATACCGGTTTGCCGGCTTTCATGGCCATAATGGCAAAAGTGGCATGCGAAGAGGGTGGGGTGGCAATATAGATGGCGTTTACATCTTCATCGCCTATCAATAGCTGGGCGTCTGTATACCAACGGGGAATATGATTCCGACGGGCATACGAAGCCGCTTTCTCTGCATCACGACTCATAACAGCCACTACTTCCGAATGGTGTATCATGCTAAAGGCAGGACCACTTTTCTTTTCGGTTACTTCTCCACAACCGATGAATCCCCATTTTACTTTGTCCAATTGAATCATATTTCTTTTTGTCGATTAATCTGGATTACTCCTTATAATATTTCTTTTTCAGTTTCTTGAATGCTTTTGTCTGTGTATAGTTCTCCAGCCAAACATTCAGTGTATCGAGTAATGATGTACTTTCTTTGCTTACTCCCCATGAGTAAAATTGAGTGAAACTGATGGGCATTTCCATATCCAATTGAGGAAAATCCTTTTGCAGCGTTCGTGCGATACGTTCGTCGCATACGGCATAGTCTATATCACCATGTGCTACCATGGCCAACAACTGTTCAGGACCATATTTTTCTACTTCTTTCGTATAGATGGTATCACCTATTTCGCTACTGAGATTCTCAATGCGTAATTTATAGGGAGAGCCTTTTACAATGTGCAATGTCTTATGAGCCAATTCCAATTGGTTCTTTATGTAGGAAGTGTCGTTTTTTTCTTTCGGTTTACGTTGTATCAACACTTGTTTGCTCAATACTATGGGACGGGTAAACAACAAGGAATCATTACGGTTGGAGGTAATAAGTACATCGTTTGCCAATACATCAAAAGTCCCGTTTTCTATACCCGCTAACCTTTCATCCATGCTCATTAATGGCGTAACTTCCAATTGGAGTCCCTTTTCCTGGGTAAAGGCTTTCAGCAGTTCGTAATGAAAACCTTCTATGCTGTCGCCTTTTGCATGATAACTAAGTGAATTGTACTCTGTTACAGCCCTAAAAACTCCACTTTGCAAGATTTCTTCGTAGCTGCGAGGAGAGGAATTCATTTCTTCCTCGGATTGGAATAACCCTACCGATATAATGGCAGCTATTATCCCCATAACCATGTATTTGGCATATTTCTTCATAGGCTTAGTCAAAGAAATTCCATGAAAGACCCAATTTTAACATCTTTGGGTTGATGGGGTAGTGGGGAGCCAAAAAATAGTTGGAATCACCGGAACCTTGATTGATGTGATACATCATAATGAAAATACGGGTACGTTTCCATTGCAGATTGGCATAGACATTAATCATGGGATAACCGCCAATTTTAATCTTTTCGTTGGGATTCTGCAAATAGAACTGTCCCATTACGGGTGAATAATCGGGTGCATAATACTTGGTAAAGTATCGTGCATCTGCTCCTAATTCCACATTAAACACATTTTTTACCAAAGCGGTCTTCAAATATAGGTTGGCGTATGCCGATAAATCGGGTAATGGAAGAACATCTTCGTTACTTGACTTTTGATATACAGCTTCGAAATCCAAATGGAAGATACCGGCTTTGAGTTTTTGTTGCCACATGGCTGTAAGCACTTGTATGTTACTTCCATCTTGCTTTACCGCTGCATTGTTCTTATAGGAAGTGACATCACCTTGGCTATTGGTTACAGCAATGCTTGCATTATCCAGATAAGTGTAGTTCTTGATGTTTTCAACTCCAGCTCGTAGGGTTGTACCTAATTTTTTAAAATTTAAAGTACCTTCTATTCGGGTACGCATGATTTTCGACAAGTCATTGTTGTCCCACCAATAGTGCTTGGAGTGGAAGTGGCGATAGAAGAATACAGGATTCAGGTTCTTGATGTATGCATTGGCTTCCAATCGTACAGTGTCACCCAAGAACCGGAAATTCAAGTCACCTTTACCTTCCAAGCGGAATTGTCCGGCATCTTCACCCGCTATTCCTACTTCGCCTAATATGCGGTAATGTAACAGATTTCCTTGTTCTTTTAGTAATTCTCCACCTACAGACAAATTGTTTTCTTTGTAATGCTTCATTAAGCGTCTGTTGTCTACACCCGTGGTGTCGCTTAATGTAAAGTCACGATATTCATGTGTGATAAAGGCGGTAAGACCGGCCTTAGCCCATTTGTTGAATCCTTCGCGTAAAGCAATTCCAAAAGTGTTCTTTACCGAAGTACGTTTGGTGTGGTCGGTAGAATCGTTACCGAAGAAATTATATTCATATAGCTTCAAAGCCTGTGCATTGTCTTGGGTAATGTATTTCCGTTTGTCAAAATCGGCCTGGAATGTATGTATAAAACTGGTGACAGGCACAAATTCCGGTGCAACTTCGGTGGTGTCTGCCGCTTCGGCTGTTGCAGTATTATTGTCCGGCATTTTCATGTTTTCGGGAGTCGATGCCATTGCTTTTT
>CAZFDP010000229.1:0-3334 GCA_964518185.1 uncultured Phocaeicola sp.
TGCTGTAACTATCGGTGGTTGGATTGGTGAAACCACTACAGTAAGATAATTATGTTTGCCAATAAAAAGAATAAGGCATATATAACCTTTATAAATATAACAGCTGCATTTTATGCAGCTGTTATGTTTGTTTTATTTCCTGCTTGCTCCGGGAAAGACAAGAATCTGGCCGAAGCCATTACCGAGCGTGATTCACTCCCCAGCATGAGATCATTGGGAGTAACTACACTTATTTCCGATTCTGGAATTACACGTTACAAGATTATTACCGAAGAATGGACGGTATTCGACAAGAAAGACCCTCCTTATTGGGCTTTTGAAAAAGGAATCTATTTGGAAAAGTTCGATTCCCTTTTTCGGATTGATGCCAGTATCAAAGCCGATACAGCTTATTATTACGAGAAAAAGAAATTATGGGAGCTGAGAAGCAATGTCAGCATCCGCAACTTAAAAGGTGACAAGTTCGATACGGAACTTTTGTTTTGGGACGAGAAGAAAGAAGAAATCTATTCTGACAAGTTCATCCGCATCGAGCAAGAAGACAAGACCATTACCGGCTATGGATTCGAATCCAATCAGGAACTCACCGAATACCAAATTCGAAATACAACCGGTATATTTACCGTAGAAGACAATGCCTCAACCATGAATACTGTCCCTCAAGATAGTATTTCTAAAGACAGTACCAAAGTCCAACCTAATAAAATACACCCCATACGGAAACGTTAAAATACTATGAGCATCATCATACAAATCCTTATTACCATGGCTTTCTCTGCATTCTTTTCGGGTATGGAGATAGCCTTTGTATCATCTAACAAGCTCCGTTTCGAAATGGATCGAAGTGACCAAAGCCTCACTTCGCGTATTCTTTCTGTCTTTTTTTACAATCCCAACAACTTCATATCTACCATGTTGGTGGGAAACAACATAGCCCTTGTAGTCTATGGTATTTTGATGGCAGAGCTCATCGAGCAACGCTTCCTGAGGAGTTTGATAGAAAACGATTTTCTGATAGTACTCATACAGACCATCATTTCCACACTGATTATATTGGTTACCGGAGAATTTATGCCTAAAACGCTGTTCAAGATTAATCCCAACTTTACCTTGAACTTATTTGCCATCCCGGCGTTCATCTGTTATGTGGCACTCTACCCTATCAGTAAATTTGCATCGGCATGTTCAGGAATCATTCTACGCATATTCGGGACCAAAGTCAACAAGGAAGACAGTGATAAAGCGTTTACTAAAATAGATTTGGACTACTTTATCCAAAGCAGTATACAAGATTCAGGAGATGAAAAGGAACTGGAAACCGAAGTACAAATATTCCAGAATGCATTGGATTTTTCGAGTATCAAGATACGCGATTGTATGGTGCCCCGTACCGAAATTGTTTCCATCGAAGAAAATGCTACGACCGAAGATTTGAAATCACTCTTCATAGAAAGCGGTATCAGTAAAATCATTGTATACAAGGAAAATATTGACAATATCGTAGGATATATCCACTCGTCTGAAATGTTCCGTAAGCCTATCGATTGGAGAGAATGTATCCGCCAATTGCCTATTGTCCCTGAAACCATGAACGCCAACAAGTTGATGCAGCTCTTCATGCAACAGAAAAGATCGATAGCCGTCGTGGTGGACGAATTTGGAGGTACAGCCGGTATTGTAGCCATGGAAGATTTGGTAGAACAAATATTCGGTGAAATTGAAGACGAACACGATACCCAATCGTACATAGCAAAATCTATCGGTAATAACGAATACGTATTATCCGGACGGTTGGATATTGAAAAAGCCAACGAATTACTTCCGCTCAACTTACCTGAGAGCGACGACTATCAAACCATTGGTGGTCTGATTTTACACCAATATCAAAGTTTCCCGAAAATATACGAAATCATTAGTTTTGGAAAATTCGAGTTCAAGATTTTAAAGGTCACAGCGACTAAAATTGAACTTGTTAAGCTGAAAGTGAGAGAATAATTGATATTTTTTTGAAATAAAGTAGATTGGATGCTACATTTTTTGTATCTTCGTGCGCTAAAAATAAAATTGAAAGAAATAATAAACAAAAAATAATTTAATTAAATGGCAACATTACAGAAAATCAGAAGCAAAGGCCCCCTGTTGGTCATTGTAGTAGGTCTTGCCCTTTTTGCATTTATTGCAGGTGACGCTTGGAAAGCAATCCAACCGCACCAAGGCAGACAAGATGTAGGTGAAATTAATGGTGAAACACTCTCAGCTCAGGAATATCAAGAGTTGTTGGACGAATACACCGAAGTTCTTAAATTATCACAAGGCGTAAATGCTTTGAACGATGATCAGTTGACATATGCCAAGGATCAAGTATGGCAGTCATACGTAAACAACAAACTGATTGAAGCAGAAGCAGAAAAATTAGGCTTGGCTGTCAGCGATGCAGAGATTCAGGCCGTTATCGAAGAAGGTTCTCACCCATTGTTGATGCAGACTCCGTTCCGCAATCCGCAAACCGGTGCATTCGACAAGGATATGCTGAAGAAGTTCCTCGTAGACTATGCAAATTTAGGTAACAGCCAACTTCCTGCCCAATACATTGAATACTATCAGCAGATGGGTACTTTCTGGAACTTCATCGAAAAGAACCTGAAGCAATCACTTTTGGCAGAAAAATATCAGAACTTGATTGCCAAGTCTTTGATTTCTAACCCTGTATCTGCAGAAGATGCATTTACAGCACGCACTCAACAAACAGATGTACTTATGGCTGCTATTCCTTATTCTTCTGTTACAGATTCTACTATTACTGTATCTAACGAAGAAATCAAGGCTTTGTACAAGGAAAGAAAAGAAACATACAAGCAAAATATCGAAACCCGTAACATCAAGTACATCGATGTAGTGGTTACTCCATCCGAACAAGACCGTACCGATGTATTGACTGAAGTGACAGAATATGCCAACCAAATGGCTGAGACTTCGGACATGGCTGCTTTCATCCGTTCTACAGGTTCTGTAGTTCCGTTCACAGGTATTGCCATCAATAAGGCTGCTTATCCTTCAGACATCGTTACACGTATCGATTCTGTGGAAATTGGCGAAGTTTATGGTCCTTATTACAACCAAGCCGACGATTCTTATAACGCAATGCAAATACTTGGCAAAGAATCTCTCGCAGACTCTGTACAATATCGTCAGATTCAAGTTTATGCTGAAACTGCTGAAAAGACTGCCGCTTTGGCCGACAGTATTTACACAGCTTTGAGGGGAGGTGCTAACTTCGCAGAATTGGCTCAAAAGTATGGTCAGACAGGTGAAAGCGCATGGTTAACTGCCCTTA
>CAZFDP010000230.1:0-3315 GCA_964518185.1 uncultured Phocaeicola sp.
GGAAGATGAACTATATTCTCATTGACGAAGTTCAAGAAATTGAGGGATTTGAACGTTCAGTCAGAAATTATATCACTGAATCTGGTGTTGAAGTCATCGTTACTGGTAGCAATGCCAAGATGCTGAGTAAGGAGCTCAGTACGATTATTGGTGGAAGATATAAGGAGATATATGTTCAGTCTTTGAGCTATAAAGAGTTTCTACTGTTCCATAATTTGCAGGACGGAGATGATGCATTGGCAAAGTACATCCAGTTTGGTGGTCTTCCTGGTCTTATCAAGATGGGATTGGATGAAGATGATGCAATAGAGTATCAAAAGGATGTGTTGAACACCGTTCTTTTAAAGGATGTCATCTCAAGAAACAATATCCGCAATGTCTCATTTTTGGAGAAGTTGACTGATTTTATCGCAGACAATATCGGTAAGATTATATCGGCTTCAAGCATATCCAAATTCATGAAGTCTCAAGGGAGAACAGTTTCTCCAGATACCATCATTGACTACGCACAATACTTGGAGGATGCCTACATCATTCACAAAGTAAACAGGTATGACATTCATGGTAAACGTCTTTTTGAAAGCAATGACAAATTCTACTTTGAAGATCATGGGCTGAGAAATGCTCAGGCTGAAGGGACACGTGAAGGTGACATAGAAAAGGTTATTGAAAATATCGTCTATCAGCATCTAATCTGTTTGGGATACAAGGTAAATGTCGGTCAATTACAAGCAGGTGAAATAGATTTTGTTTGTACAAAGAAAGTCGGTACCCAACGAATCTACATTCAGGTTGCATATATAATTGCAAATGATGAAACAAGGGAACGAGAATTTGGGAATCTGCATAATATAAAAGATAATTATCCCAAATATGTAGTTTCAATGACTCCGGGTGTTACACACAATGATGATAATGGCATCACTCATCTGCATTTGCGAAATTTCTTGATGCTTGAAAATCTGGATTGATTTTATACCAAATAGCAATACACCACCTTGTAGAATCAACTACTTGGTGGCGTATTATTCAGTGAACCGTTACTTGAAACTTAAATGAACAGAGTTTTATCGTTTTTCTACCTGATTATTGCGGTATGTATGTTTTCGTGTACCGCTCCCCATAAGGAAGTGCATCGCCTGTTGGCCGAAGCCGATTCTTTAGTGTGGACAAATGCCGATTCCGCTTTGCACCTATTAGCATCCCTTTCCCATCCCGAACGGTTGGAGGATGAACCCCGTGCCCACTATGCCCTTCTTCTTACACAAGCCCGTTACCGTTGTTATATACCTTCTGTTTCCGATTCATTGATAGATACAGCTTTGGAATATTACCGGTCGCACCCCGAGATGGCCGACCGTCTGGCAGCCTCATGGTATTACAAAGGTGCGCTGATGAAAGAACGAAAGGCTCCTTTGGATTCTACCATTACAGCCTATAAAGAAGCCGAAGCCCTGATATCACAACTTCAAGATCAACGCTTGGTTGCCAGAATCTATCATTCTTTGGGGCAGATAAACGATGGCGCCTCCTGCTATGACTTGGCTAAGGAGTATTATCATAAGGCGTTGAAAGTGAATAGCGCTATAGGAAATGTAGAATCACAAGTAAGTAATCTCACCAATTTGTTAGGAGTATACTTGATGGAAGATAAAGCAGATAGCGTCCAATGGTGCGTTGACCAATTAGACGAAATGAGTAAAATGATAAAGGATACAGTGCGATTAAGAAATTTATACCATAATATTGCTGTTTTTTATAAATTAATTCATAATGTATCTCAATCAGATAACTATTACAATTTAGCCTTATCTATGTCGAAAGACTCTTTGCAATATGCTGAGACATTAAATTCACTCATTGATTTATACATTTACAATCAAGAAATTGAGAAGGCGGATTCCATCAATCACAAATTAACGAAGAATCATGACTTGCTTTATTATCATAATTCCTATCGGATAGCAAAAAAGAAAGGTGATTATCAAAAGGCCATAAGCCTTGTTGAGCGTTATATGGTAATTTGCGATTCCGTGTATGAGGACATTTATAATAAGGGTGTATTGGAACTTCAAAAGAAATATGATATAACTAATCTAAAATATCAATCCGCTCAAACAAAAACAAAATGGATCATTATAACATCTATCATTTTATTCGTTACTTGTTGTATTGTTTTTTATCAAAAACATCAAAAGAATAAACTATTTCTAAAATTCATTCATCTCCAAAATGAGTTGTTATTTCATCAACACCACCAAATGGAATATGAACGATTGAAGCAAGAATTGGAAGCGTATGACAAGAAAAAAGAAAAGGAATTAAGCGGATTAAGTAATCAATATTTGCTTTTATTGAGTCAAAAGGAAAAACAAATGCAATCCATAGAATATAGTGCTCTGAAAACTATCCGCCAAATCATAGAAGGATACCAATATAATCCTAAAACAGATAGAGAAATTGTGAGATATTGCCTTAGTTTGACACACAAGGAATTCATCAACCGATTGGAGGTATCTTGCCCCAATATGAAAAACAGAATTGTTGATGTATGCTATCTCACTGCTTTGGGGATGTCGATAGCAGATATAGCCATATTATTACAAGTTAACGAAAAAACAATCAAGCAATATATGGGCAGGGTATGCGAAGAAGCCGGTTTCAAAGAATGCGGTAAGAAGCAATTCTATATTTTTATGACAACTTTACTGACTCCTCAATATTAAAATAATAATCTATTTTGTAGTAAAATAGCCTTTGTTTAGCATCTATAAACTTGATAATCAACGATTTGGTCTGTAGTGTATTTTGAGGGTATTATTGGACCTTTCA
Organism: uncultured Phocaeicola sp.; assembly: GCA_964518185.1. Classification (GTDB taxonomy): domain Bacteria; phylum Bacteroidota; class Bacteroidia; order Bacteroidales; family Bacteroidaceae; genus Phocaeicola. The sequence goes on from CAZFDP010000230.1 coordinate 2,833, forward strand.
TAATTTATAGTATTTAACTTTGCAATGAAACTTTTAAATACAACAATTATGAAAAAAATAATTCTATTACTTGGCTTGTTTGTAACCATCTATGTACAAGCCGGTATTTGGGAAGAAAAGGAATTCAAAAAAGTTGATTTGAAAAAGGACTTACCCAAAGACGATGACCGTACTTCTAATTTGTTGGAAGCTTACGAGAATGACGTTACTTTGTCTATTTATCCTTATTTAAGCATCTCTAATGCTACAGTAATCATCAGTGGAAATGGAGTTATGGATAGGTATTCACTTTCGTTGGGTGCTAACCAATTACAGAATTTCAACATTGGCGGTTACAATGAAGGAAACTATGTGCTTCAAATAATTCTTCCTGATGGAGAAATTTTGTCCGGTGATTTTATGATTGAATGATTTTGTTAACCTCTTAATTTACCATGTATTATGAAAACTTTATTAAAGACTTCCTTTGTATTACTAAGTTTG
>CAZFDP010000231.1:0-3293 GCA_964518185.1 uncultured Phocaeicola sp.
CCTACAGGGTCACTTCCCCGGAAAATTTTTGAAGAACGAAATATTGCTGGTATTGCCTTCAATTTTATGCAAGTAATGTCGCATACTCAGAAAAGAGGAGAGGAGCCTATCAATAAATTGTATCCAGAATACATAGCCATGGGTGCCTATAGTGCATGGCCTTGGGGGATAAGCCGATTGATTGATGGTTTGGAAATTGTAGGTGAAGCTGCCCGCATTGATTTGTCACATATAGGTATAACCGGATGTTCTTTTGCGGGTAAGATGGCACTTTATGCCGGAGCATTCGATGAACGTATAGCATTAACAATCGCCCAAGAACCCGGTGGTGGCGGTATGAATGCTTGGCGAGTATCCGAAACTTTAGGGAATGTAGAAACCTTGGGTAGAACCAATCGTTCTTGGTTTCTGGAAAGTATGTTCCAATATGCAGAGGAGAATGTAAATCGTCTGCCAATGGATCATCATGAATTGGCAGCTTTGGTGGCTCCACGTGCTTTGTTGGTATTAGGAAACCCTGATTACGAATGGTTGGCCGAAGAATCGAATTATGTATCTTGTCAAGCTGCCCGTAAGGTATGGCAAACATTTGGGATAGAAGACCGTATGGGATTCTCCATTGTGGCCAATCACATGCATTGTATGTTGCCCGAAAGCCAATACCCGGAAGTAGAGGCTTTCGTTGACAAATTTCTTTTGGGCAAACAAGAAGTGAATACATCGGTAACCAAAGCCGATATGTTCAAAGATGTAGATTACCTTAAATGGATGCCATGGGCCATGGAATAATTACTCCAACAATCGTTGGCGACAAAAACATCCACTGAAGATTTCGTCCACAAATTCAACTTGACTCTTAAAGATACCAAATACGGAAGAACCAGAGCCGCTCATCGAGGCATATACAGCACCCATGTCGTAAAGTTTATCCTTGATAGCGGCTATTTCCGGGAATTTAGGAAAAACGCTGTCTTCAAAATCATTTTTCAATATATCTTTCCATGTCTCAATGGGTTGACAAATAATCTCTTTGATGGGAACATCAGCTTTTTTGGGGTGGGTTAGTGCGTATGCATCTTTGGTAGATACAAAAATATCAGGTTTAACCAACACAAGGTAGTATCCTTTTAAAGACAGCTCCACAGGTTCGAATATATTGCCTATACCTGTTGCAAAAACAGGCTTATTCTGAATAAAGAAAGCACAATCGGCTCCCAAACGGGCTGCATAAGCTTCCATCTGTGGGATACTTAATTGTAGATTGAATTTTTCATTCAGCAATTTGATCATAAAAGCAGCATCTGCCGATCCTCCTCCTAAGCCGGCTCCCGTAGGTATATGCTTATACATGTGGATGTCAACACCTGTCATTTGTGGAAAATCGGTTTTCAACAGTCGATAAGCCTTGACTACCAAATTCTGGTCGTCTTCACCTTCAATAGGTGTTCCACTAATTTTCAGTGTATACTCTTTCTTCTCTTCAAGGCGAGTTACCTCCAATGCATCCTGCAAAGGAATAGGATAGAACACTGTTTCCAAGTTATGATACCCATCAGGACGCTTTTCGGTAATGTTAAGTCCCAAGTTGATTTTTGCATTTGGATATGTTATCATACATTCGTTGATAAAGAGTTTATAAATCGGTTGAAATTTACTTCATAAAAATAACGCTCAAATATAAAGAAAATATTTTAGAAAATCCTAACTTTGCAATCCTTAAAAATATCAAATGGCAGAACAAAGAAGAAACATCCGTTCTACGCGAACGGCCAATAAAGCAAAACCTGTAGATGAATACGGTCATCTGCAACCGCAAGCTCCAGAGATTGAAGAAGCAGTCTTAGGGGCATTGATGATTGAAAAGGATGCATATTCCATAGTTAGTGAAATACTTCGTCCGGAATCCTTCTATGAGCATCGTCACCAGTTGCTATACAAGGCTATTACCACTTTGGCCATGCGCCAGCAACCTATCGACATTCTGACGGTAGCTGAACAACTTCGTACAACCGGTGACTTGGAAGAAGTAGGAGGCCCTTTTTATATTACCCAACTGAGTGGTAAAGTAGCTTCATCGGCACATATTGAATACCATGCCCGCATTATTGCACAGAAATTCTTGGCTCGCGAGCTCATCACTTTTACAAGCAATATACAGACTTTGGCATTCGATGAGACGCAAGATGTGGACGAACTGATGCAACAAGCCGAAGGCAAGCTCTTCGAGATTTCTCAGAAGAACATGAAGAAGGATTATACACAGATTAATCCCGTTATTCAAGAAGCTTATGAAATGTTACAGAAGGCAGCAGCCCGCACCGATGGTTTGAGCGGATTGGAAAGCGGATTCTATGCACTCGATAAGATGACTTCGGGTTGGCAGAATTCCGATTTGGTAATTATTGCTGCCCGTCCTGCTATGGGTAAGACTGCGTTCGTGCTTTCTATGGCCAAGAACATGGCGGTAAATGCAAAAATTCCTGTAGCCTTGTTCTCGCTCGAAATGAGTAATGTACAGTTGGTGAACCGTCTCATTGTCAATGTCTGTGAAATTCCGGGTGAAAAGATTAAAAGTGGCCAGCTTGCACCTTACGAATGGGGACAACTTGACTATAAGATCAAGGAACTCTATGATGCTCCTCTTTATGTCGACGACACTCCTTCTTTGTCTGTATTCGAACTGAGGACAAAAGCCCGCCGATTGGTGCGCGAACATGGCGTAAAGATTATCATTATCGACTACCTTCAATTGATGAATGCCAGCGGTATGTCCTTCGGTAGCCGTCAAGAAGAAGTCAGTACCATATCTCGGTCGTTGAAGGGATTGGCCAAGGAATTGAACATTCCTATCATAGCCTTGAGTCAGTTGAACCGTGGCGTGGAAAGCCGTGAAGGTATCGATGGTAAGCGTCCGCAGCTCAGCGACTTGCGTGAATCGGGAGCCATCGAACAGGATGCCGACATGGTATGTTTTATCCATCGTCCTGAATATTACAAAATCTATAGTGATGAAAAAGGGAATGACCTCCGGGGTATGGCCGAAATTATTATCGCCAAGCATCGTAATGGTGCGGTAGGCGATGTCCTTCTCCGCTTCCGTGGTGAATATGCCCGTTTCCAAAATCCCGATGACGATATGGTTATACCTTTGCCTGGTGAACAACCGGGTGTTATCCAGTCAAAGATAAATAGGGGTAATGGTGGTAATGTTCCTCCGCCACCTCCCATGGATGCTCCTCCGGCCGATAATCCGTTTGGCGCACCTATCCCTGAAGGGCCATTACCTTTCTGAT
>CAZFDP010000232.1:0-3287 GCA_964518185.1 uncultured Phocaeicola sp.
ATTCCACTTAAGCCTTTACACGACCTACGTAAGAACCGTCACGAGTATCGATTTCAATAGTTTCGCCTTCTGTAATGAACAAAGGAACACGTACTTCGGCACCCGATTCAACAGTTGCAGGCTTCAATGTATTGGTAGCAGTATCACCCTTCAAGCCCGGTTCTGTATAAGTAACCTTCAACTGAACCTTTACGGGAAGTTCACCGAAAAGGATCGTTTCTGTAGAAGCATCGGATACTACATCGATAACCATACCTTCGATCAAGAAATCAACACCAGTAATCATATCCTTGGCAATGGGCACTTGGTCGAATGTTTCCTGGTTCATGAAGATATAGTCTTCACCTTCCATATACAGATATTGGTACGGACGACGTTCAACACGTACATCTTCCAATTTTTCACCGATATTGAAACGACGTTCCAATACATAACCGTTCACTACATCTTTCAACTTAGTACGCATGAAAGTGTTACCCTTACCCGGTTTTACATGCAGGAAGTCGATACAGAAATACAATTTGCCGTCCATACGGATGGCTGTTCCGATTTTAATGTCTTGAGCATTAATCATACTTTTCTACCTTATATTTGATTATTATTTTTGATTATTTCGCTTATTTCGGGTGCAAAAGTAATGTAAATCAGTAAAAAACGCAAAAAGATTTGCGGAAATTTTCTCGAACTCTTTGTTTATTTCAAAAAAGTCACTAATTTTGCAGCCCGTTACGGATTGAATAATAACATAAAAAAGTATATATACAATGAAAAGAACATTCCAACCCTCTAACAGAAAGAGAAAAAACAAGCACGGTTTCCGTGAAAGAATGGCAACTGCTAACGGTCGCCGCGTATTGGCCAGCCGTCGTGCCAAAGGTCGCAAGAAATTGACAGTATCTGACGAATACAATGGAACTAAGAAATAATCCGTTCAGACAGATAAGGAAATAAAGTGGGTGAGTCCAAGAGACACATCCACTTATTTTTTTGGGCACGGATTTTTTCGCTTCGCTCAACAACGCCTCACGGATTGCACGTATATACATTATTATAAAAACCGTGTTAATCCTTGTAATCCGTGACTAATATTTAATTATAATCAAAAAAAACATTGTATCTTTGAAGCCAAATAAACGATTTTAAGATGATATCACTGAAAGATTTCTTTTCATTCAAGAAAAACCGCTTCTTCTGGCTCAATCTTATTGCCATGGTGGTAGTGGTAATAGCTTCCATTTGGGGGACACTTCACTGGTTGGACAATTATACCCGCCACGGACAATCGGTTACAGTACCCAACGTAAAAGGGTTGCCTCTACAAGCTGCCGAAAACGAAATAAACAAACTGAACCTTCATGCCGTAGCCATCGACTCCAATTATGTAAAGGGAATGCCGGCAGGTGCCGTACTCGAACAGACACCCGTAGAGAACTCCAAGGTAAAGGAAGGAAGAAGCATCTATCTGACCATCAACACCTCGGATGTACCAAAGATTGCCATCCCCGACATTATAGACAACAGTTCTTCGCGCCAAGCGGAAGCACGCCTCCGTGCCATGGGGTTCAAACTCACTGCCCCTGAGCTGATAGAAGGCGAGAAAGACTGGGTATATGGAGTGAAATACAAGGAAAAACAATTGATGTCGGGCGACAAGATTCCACGCGAATCGGTACTCACCCTCTGTATAGGTAGCGGAGAAGACGGTTTGATGAACGACTCCATCCAAGGAGATTCAATCATTATACCGGACGACAAGCCCATAGTAGATGAATCGTGGTTCTAACTCTTTTAATGAAGAACAAAGAATGAAGAATGAAGTCGAGCTGTTGGACGAACGCGAAGAATGGGCAAACGATGTGGATGATAATCTGGATGACTTTGAACCGGTAGTTGAAAATCCCGCCGAGCTCTTTGAACACTTCCGCGTGGTGGTGGACAAAGGACAGAAACAGGTACGCATAGACAAATATCTGTTCGAACGGTTGGTGAATTCATCGCGCAACCGCATTCAGAAAGCAGCCGATGCAGGATTTGTCATGGCCAACGGCAAACCGGTGAAGAGCAGCTACAAGGTTAAGCCGGGTGATGTGCTCACCTTAATGCTGGATCGTCCACGCTACGAAAACGACATTATCCCCGAAGATATCCCTTTGGATGTAGTATACGAAGACGAGGACCTGATGGTCATCAACAAACCGGCCGGGTTAGTGGTACACCCCGGATGCGGGAATTATCACGGCACATTGGTCAACGCTATTGCCTGGCATCTGAAGGACAATCCCCAATACGACCCCAACGACCCACAAGTGGGATTGGTGCATCGTATTGACAAAGACACATCGGGCCTGCTGGTAGTAGCCAAGACACCCGATGCCAAAACACACTTGGGGCTGCAATTCTTCAACAAGACCACCAAGCGCAAATACAATGCCGTGGTATGGGGTACCGTAGAAAAGGACGAAGGTACCATTGAAGGAAACATCGGCCGTAATCCCAAAGACCGGATGCAGATGGCCGTACTGAGCGACCCCACCCAAGGCAAGCATGCCGTAACCCACTACAAGGTATTGGAAAGATTAGGCTATGTCACTTTAGTGGAATGTGTACTTGAAACAGGACGTACCCATCAGATACGTGTTCACATGAAACACATCGGCCATACCTTATTTAATGACGAACGCTATGGCGGTCATGAAATTCTGAAAGGAACTCACTTTAGCAAATATAAACAATTCGTAAACAACTGTTTCGACACTTGCCCACGTCAGGCACTGCATGCCATGACATTGGGTTTTGTACACCCCCGTACCGGCGAAGAGATGTTCTTTACCTCTCCGCTTGCCGACGATATGGTACAACTTATAGAGAAGTGGCGGAACTACATCAGTAATAGAGACGTATGAAAAAACGTACCATAGCCATCGTAGCCGGCGGAGATTCAAGCGAACTCGTGGTTTCTCTGCGTAGCGCACAAGGTATCTATTCCTTCATCGACAAGGAAAGATACAATCTCTATATCGTAGAAATGGAAGGAAAGCGCTGGGAAGTGGTGCTGTCCGACGGTAGCAAAACCGCCATCGACCGCAATGACTTCAGTTTCATGGAAGGAGGCGAAAAGAAGAACTTCGACTTTGCCTACATCACCATCCATGGCACACCGGGCGAGAACGGTATCCTGCAAGGTTATTTCGACCTGATTGATATGCCTTACTCCAGCTGCAACGTTCTGGTTTCGGCCATCACCTTCAACAAGTTCACCTGCAACCAGTATCTGAAAGGTTTCGGTA
>CAZFDP010000233.1:0-3286 GCA_964518185.1 uncultured Phocaeicola sp.
ATCCATACCGACATTTATGGTTCCGATCACTGTCCTGTAGAGCTCACCTTGGAAGTGTAGAAACGGCTTCAGAATAGGGTGGGAAAACGTTTTTTATACAAAATCGGGCAAATAATGCCCGATTTTCTTTTTGGTTTGTCGAATTTGTTCTACCTTTGTACCAAATGATGAAAAAATAAATCTTAATTTCTAAAAACAACATTTTCCTTACCTTTATTTTTTGTAAGAAAAACATTTTACTTTTTTTTTAATTAACTGAGAGATAAGCCCTTTTACTACTCGCTTTTTGGAAAAGTGAGCTTTTCTGTAGTGTTCGTAAGTCTGTTGTAGACTTTCGTCAGGCCTTATTTCTCTGCAAAATTTTGGTTATGCATTATTTAAAGACAAAGTTAAGCCGGTTGATACTTACCATCAGTAATGTGAAGTACCTTAACCGTTGGATCATTCTGGTAGCCGATGTGGCACTTTCTGTATTGGCGACACTCTTTGTGATTTATTCCGTATCCATTTTCCGCCATACCGCCTTTACCCTGACAGAAAGCCTCCTTCTTTGTGGAGCCTCGTTGTTGTCAGCTTTGGCATCCGCCTGTCTGTTCAAGACCTATGCCAATGTTATCCGTCACGCCACTTTGCGCGAGAATTGGCGTCTTTTTGTTTCCGTTTTTGGCAAGGAATTGATTTTAGGAGTCATCATCCTGTGGGCCGGTTTGGTTTCCGAGTCGCTTATGTTGTTTTTGGGAGCCGATTTCTTTGTTACAGCCGTATTGCTTCTCTTGGTCCGCATAGTGGTGTTGAATGTCTATAACATCCTTCGTCTCAGTACCTATACCAAGCGCAAGCACATTTTAGTGTATGGCACGGGCAGTGAAAGCATCACTTTGGCTCAGGGCGGTTCCGAAGTCTACATGATGGACTATGTAGTATCCGGTTTCCTTACTACCAACCCCCGTAAGCATAACCTTCGTATTGCGAGCTGTCCTGTATACTATACCGATACCGAAGAAGACCTCAAGCATCTGGTTGTATCGCAAAACATCGAGGGCATTCTCTTCCCCTCTCCCAAGTTGGCACAGAAGGAAGAAAAACGTCTCGTGCATTATTGTGAGAGCCTGAACTTGCGCATCTTAGTGGTACCCAATATGGAAGAAATGAAAGATGGTGTGCTTCACCGTTCCATCCGTCGTATCAATATTGAAGACCTTTTGGGCCGTGACGAAATCCAGATCAACATGATGGAAATTGGCACCCTGCTGCAGGGCAAGTCCGTGTTGGTAACCGGTGCTGCCGGTAGTATCGGTAGTGAAATTTGTCGTCAGTTGGCCAAGTTCGATATTCGTCAGTTGGTATGTTACGACATGGGCGAAACCCCCATGCACAATCTTCGTCTGGAGCTGGAAGAAAAGTTCCCCCGTCTCAAGTTCGTGCCCGTGATTGGTGATGTCCGTAGTGCCGACCGTATCGATTTTGTGTTCCGTACCTACCACCCCCAGGTAGTGTTCCATGCAGCAGCCTACAAGCATGTACCTTTGATGGAAGAAAACCCCTGTGAAGCCATCCGTGTCAATGTATACGGTACCCGCAATGTGGCCGATGCTGCCGTGAAGTACGGCATCGAGAAATTCGTCATGATAAGTACCGACAAGGCTGTAAACCCCACCAACATCATGGGCTGCAGCAAGCGTTTGGCCGAAATCTACGTACAGAGTCTCAATATGGCCATCCAGAAGGGAGAAGTGTCCGGCAAGACCAAATTCATCACCACCCGTTTCGGTAATGTCTTGGGCAGCAACGGTTCCGTTATCCCCCGTTTCAAGGAACAGATTAGGAACGGTGGTCCCGTTACGGTAACTCATCCCGAAATTATCCGTTTCTTTATGACCATCCCCGAAGCCTGTCGTTTGGTGCTCGAGGCCGGAACCATGGGCAATGGTGGCGAAATCTATGTGTTCGATATGGGCGAACCCGTCCTCATTGCCGACTTGGCCCGTCGTATGATTGAACTGTCCGGCTTCCGTCCCGACAAGGATATCGAGATTAAGTTTACCGGTCTTCGTCCGGGTGAGAAACTCTACGAAGAAGTCCTCAGCGATAAGGAGAACACCAAGGAAACCCCACACCCCAAAATCAATGTGGCTGCCGTTCGCGAGTACAATTATGCCGATGTACTTCCTCGCATCGAGTTGCTTACCAAGTACAGTACCGAGGTTCGCATTCCCGAAATGGTCATCGAGATGAAATCTTTCGTTCCCGAGTTCAAGAGCAAGAATTCTGTGTACGAAATGTACGACAAAAATAATCACAAATCATAAATCAAAAATCACAACTGAGTCTCTTCCCTTGTCATCCTGCGAAACGAAGTGACGAAGGATCTGAAAAACTTAATCATTATGTTGAAGCATTGTAAATTCTTTGTAGCAGCTCTTTTGCTCCTTTTTACATTCGTATCCTGTTCAGAATCTGCTCACGAAGAACCGGCAGGGCAGAAGTCCCACGTGCGTGTTGAGTTAGGAGGCTTTCTGCTGGAGGTAGACGATATGGGTTCGATGGCCCGTGCCGGAAATGCCCTCTCTACAGCCGCTACCCGTCTGTCGTTTGCTGTTTTCAATTCCGAAGGTACTTTGGTGGAAACCATCCAACAAGTATCTACAGACAATTCCTTTGGTACTGTCGAGATGGATCTCTATCCCGATACCTATACTCTGGTCGCTGTCGCTCATAATGGTACGGCCGATGCCGATATCCAGTCCGCCACCTCGACCATCCTTCCCGGTACAACTCTTACCGACACCTTTGCTGCGGTACAGAGCTTGACGGTCGAAAAAGATAAAAACAGCAGCTTGAGCATGACCCTTCCTCGTATCACTTCCGCTTTCATCCTAAAGCTGAACGATACTCCTCCTACTAATGCAAAGGAGATTCAGGTGGTGGTGAATACAGGTGGCTTTTTGCTTTCTCAAGTCAATCCATCTACGTTGGGTATTAATCCTAGTACGGGTTTGGCTTCAAACAATTGGAAATTTGTCCATACGATTCCTGTTGAAGATATCTCTAAGAATTTACCGTTATATTTCATTGGTGTAAATTCACCTTCCACGGTTACAATCAAAGCCACAGCCTATGATTCAACAGGCACTGAAATCATCAGCCACACCCTCAGCAATGTGTCTTTAGAACCCAATCATAAGACCATAGCTACAGGTTATTTCTTCAAGTCCCAAGGCTCTGGTACATTCACCATCGAAAGCACTTGGGCTGACGACAATAATATTGGTTATTGAGCCATCGC
>CAZFDP010000234.1:0-3267 GCA_964518185.1 uncultured Phocaeicola sp.
AACTGACGTACGGGTAACCGTACCGGGGGTTCGAATCCCCCAGCTTCCGCTTCAAGAGTAATAGCACCATTAGAGCAATCTGATGGTGCTATTTTTATATAGATTCAAGCCTATGAAACCGCATTTTACTTATTTATAGGGATTGTTATTCCCTAAAAATGTCGTACCTTTGCAGCCTCATTTTTATGGATAACAAAAAACATTAGGTATGAACAACGTTTTTAAGGATGGACTATGGAGCCGCGAAATTAATGTGGCCGACTTTGTCCAAAAGAACATTACCCCCTACGAAGGTGACGCCTCGTTTCTTGCGGGACCCACAGAGAGAACAAAGAGAGTATGGAATCTGTGCCTCAAAGCGCTGGAAGAAGAAAGAGCAAACAATGGTGTACGCTCGCTGGACAATGCAACCGTATCAACCATCACTTCGCACAAAGCCGGATACATTGATCAAGAAAATGAACTGATTGTAGGTCTTCAGACAGATGAATTGCTGAAGCGCGCCATCAAGCCTTATGGTGGCATCAATGTAGTGATGAAGGCCTGCCGTGAAAACGGTGTGGAAGTGGATGAAAAGGTAAAGGATATCTTCACACATTACCGAAAGACTCACAATGATGGCGTATTCGATGCCTACACTGAAGAAATACGTCTGTTCCGCTCATTAGGTTTTCTTACCGGATTGCCCGACAATTATGCCCGCGGCAGAATCATTGGCGACTACCGCCGTCTGGCTCTTTATGGATTGGACCGACTGATTGAAGCCAAACAACAGGATTTGAAGTCGCTGACCAGTCCTATGACCGATGCCAACATCCGTCTGCGTGAAGAAGTATCGGAACAAATCAAGGCACTGAAAGAAATCAAAGTGATGGGTGAATATTATGGATTGAACCTCAGCCGCCCGGCCACCAGTGCTCAAGAAGCCGTACAATGGGTATATATGGCTTATCTGGCTGCGGTAAAAGAACAAGATGGTGCTGCCATGTCACTTGGAAACGTATCATCTTTCCTCGATATATATATTCAATACGATATGGACAAGGGATTGATTGACGAATCCTTTGCTCAGGAACTTATCGACCAGTTTGTCATCAAATTGCGTATGGTTCGCCATTTGCGTATGCAATCGTACAACGACATCTTTGCCGGAGACCCGACTTGGGTGACCGAAGCCATAGGCGGACGTTTCAATGACGGACGCACCAAGGTGACAAAGACTTCGTTCCGATTTCTGCAGACACTTTATAACTTAGGCCCCTCGCCAGAGCCTAACATGACTGTACTCTGGAGCCCCGAACTGCCCGAAGGATTCAAGGAATTCTGTGCACAAGTATCCATCGACACTTCTTCTGTACAATACGAAAACGATACGCTGATGCGCGAAGTACGTAATTGTGACGACTATGGTATAGCCTGTTGTGTATCTTACCAAGCCATTGGCAAGCAGATTCAGTTCTTTGGTGCCCGTTGTAATCTGGCTAAAGCCTTGCTGCTGGCCATTAACGGAGGACGATGTGAAAACACGGGAACTATTATGGTAAAGGATATACCAGTACTGACCGGCAAACTGCTGAATTTTGAAGAAGTACTCTCCAATTATAAAAAGGTATTGATGGAAATTGCCCGTGTATATAATGATGCCATGAACATCATTCATTATATGCACGACAAATATTATTATGAAAAGGCACAGATGGCCTTCATCGATACCAACCCACGTATCAATTTGGCGTACGGAGTTGCCGGCCTTTCCATTGTGCTCGACTCACTCTCGGCCATCAAATACGGCAAGGTGCATGCCATTCGAAACGACATCGGCCTGACCGAAAGTTTTGAAATTGAAAAAGATTTCCCCATGTTCGGTAATGACGATGACCGAGTAGACAAATTAGGAGTAGACTTGGTGTATTTCTTCAGCGAAGAACTGAAGAAGCATTCTGTGTACAAGAATGCACGTCCTACCCTATCCCTGCTCACCATTACCTCGAATGTAATGTACGGCAAGAAAACGGGCGCCACACCGGACGGACGTGCCAAGGGAGTAGCTTTTGCACCGGGAGCCAATCCTATGCACGGACGCGACAAGAACGGTGCCATCGCCTCACTCAGCTCGGTAGCCAAACTTCGTTACCGTGACTCTCAGGATGGTATCAGTAACACATTCTCCATCGTGCCCAAGTCACTCGGTGTAGATATGGAAACACGTATAGAAAACCTCATTACCTTGATGGACGGTTACTTCACTAAGGGAGCTCACCACTTGAACGTAAATGTACTGAACCGCGAAATGTTGCTCGATGCTATGGATCATCCCGAAAAGTATCCACAACTCACCATCCGAGTATCGGGGTATGCAGTAAACTTCATCAAACTGAGTCGTGAGCACCAGTTGGAAGTAATTTCGCGTTCCTTCCACGAAAGAATGTAATGATAAAGGTACATTCCTACGAAAGTATGGGTACGTTTGACGGACCCGGATTGCGCCTTGTAGTTTTTCTACAAGGCTGCAATTTTCGTTGCCTTTATTGTGCCAATCCGGATACCATCGACCTGAGGGGAGAGAGCAAGGATACATCGATAGAAGAAATTGTACAAATGGCCATGAGCCAACGTCCTTTCTTCGGGAAAAAAGGAGGACTGACTTTCAGTGGTGGTGAACCTACCCTGCAAGCCAAAGAACTGGTTCCGCTATTCCGACGCCTCAAGGAACAAGGTTTCCACATCTGTTTAGATACGAACGGAAGCATTTGGAACGAACAGGTGGAAGCGCTTTTGGAACTGACCGACCTGGTGCTACTTGATGTAAAGCAATGCAATAACGAACGACACCACCAACTGACGGGAAGAAGCAATGAACAAACATTGAAAACCGCCGAATGGTTGGAAAAACACAACAAACCTTTCTGGTTACGCTACGTATTGGTGCCCGGTTACAGCAATGCCGAAGAAGACATCCGAGCCTTAGGCGTTCATTTCCAGGGCTATCACATGCTAAAACGGGTAGAGATACTGCCCTACCATACCCTTGGTGTACATAAATACGAAGCCATGGGGCTTTCCTATAAATTGAAAGGAGTGAAAGAAAATACCCCCCAACAACTGGATACAGCCCAGGCCTTGTTTGAGGAATACTTCAGCAACGTATATGTAAATTAGGACATTATTAAATGACTTCTCCCCGCGAATCACTTCGTGGGGAGAAATCTTTAACTAATAACTAACTAATTTGTGGTTTACGTAATTTCTATATGACTAACTTTGATG
>CAZFDP010000235.1:0-3246 GCA_964518185.1 uncultured Phocaeicola sp.
TGCGCTCTAACCAGCTGAGCTATCCCGCCATCATTTCTGATTTGCGGGTGCAAAGGTAGAACGAAATTTTGAATCTTACAAATCCTTTCGCAACTTTTTATTGCACAATTGTTGAAAATTTATCGATATATATTAGGGTAATACAAAAAAAATGCCTTATTTTGGCACTTGAACTTAATTGATGATATATGGGAAAAGAGAAAATACACATGGAATACATGCTCAAATCGAGCTCAGGAAATATTGTATGGTCGATTATCGGTACCCCATCGGGGTTAGAAACCTGGTTTGCCGACAAAGTAACCGTGCAAGACAAGATATTTACTTTCCATTGGGGAAAAACCGAGCAACGCAAAGCCGAGCTGACACACCTGCGTACCAATAACTTTATCCGTTTCCATTGGTTGGACGACGAAGACAAAAAAAGCTATTTCGAACTGAAAATTAGCCAAAACGAACTGACCGACGACCTGATGCTGGAAGTGACCGACTGGGCGGAACCCGACGAAGTGGAAGACATGAAAGACCTTTGGGACTCGGAAATTGAGAAGATGAAACGGGTTAGCGGACTATAATTTCCAAAAAATAGTCAAAACATACCAATGCTCTGCATTTTTTATGCTACTTTTGTAAGCTGAAAGTTGTACAAAAGAAAAGCATGCTACGCATTAAAAAATTAGATATATTCATACTGAAGAGTTTCCTGATGCTCTTCGCCGGCACATTCTTCATCTGCCTCTTCATTTTTATGATGCAGTTTCTATGGAGGTATGTGGACGAACTGGTGGGGAAAGGATTGGAAATGGACGTATTGGCCCAATTCTTTTTCTATTCGGCCCTTACGCTGATACCCCTTTCACTCCCCCTTGCCATTCTTCTTGCCGCCCTGATGACCTTCGGCAATTTTGGTGAACGATATGAGCTGCTTTCCATGAAGGCAGCAGGTATCCCTTTGCTACGCATCATGAGCCCACTCATCATTTTCTGTACCCTGCTGGCCGGTACCTCATTCTATTTCCAGAACGTCATTGCCCCTAAAGCCCAACAAAAGCTATGGACACTCTTAGTATCGATGAAGCAAACCTCGCCCGAACTCGATATCCCCGAAGGAGTATTCTATGACGAAATAGACGGATACAACCTCTACATCAAGAGCAAGAACCGCGAAACCGGCATCATGAAGGAAGTGCTTATCTACAACTTTTCCGACGGATTCGAAAATGCACACATTATCTTTGCCAGTGAAGGGAAGATGGAGATGACCGCCGACAAGCAACATCTGCAACTCCACCTTTACAATGGCGAGCAATTCGAAAACTTGAAATCGCAAACCATCTCGTCAAAGAATGTGCCTTACCGACGCGAAACTTTCCGCGAGAAGCATATCATCATTGAGTTTGACGGGGGATTTGAAATGATTGATGGAAGTTATCTGGGCGACAGGTCGGATAGTAAAAGCATGGTAGAGATAAGCCAATCCATCGATTCACTCTCCTACCAGGCCGATAGTGTGGGACGAGCCATGTACAACGATATCACTATAAGCACATATACCAAGAAAACATTCACCAAGCGTGATTCTACCCAAATGAAAAAGGGAGAGATTGCAGCTATAGTGAATATGGACAGTGTTTTCCAAGCTTTTACTTTAGTCGAGAAAGAACAGGTACTGAAAAGCACCTCGGATAGAATGACGTCGCTTTCGAACGACTGGAAAACACGTAGCATACAGACAACCGAAACCGACAAGAACATCCGCCGGCACGAAGCCGACTGGCACAAGAAAATTACCCTTTCGCTCAGTTGTTTGATGTTCTTCTTCATCGGTGCCCCACTCGGAGCCATTATCCGCAAAGGAGGATTGGGACTCCCGGTGGTTATCTCCGTCATAATCTTCGTACTTTACTACATTATCGATTCAGGAGCCACCCGTGTAGCCAAGAGTGGAGAAATGAACATGGTGCTCGGTGTATGGATGAGTACTTTGGTACTTACCCCTATCGGGATATTCTTTACCTACAAATCGAACAAAGACTCGGTAGTATTCAACCTCGAAGTCTACCTGAACTTCTTCCGTTGGTTGTTCGGCATGAGAAGCTCTCGCCACGTATTCAAGAAAGAAGTTATCATTGACGACCCCAACTATGTACGCATAGTGAACGATTTGGACGAAGTGAACAAGCAATGCCAAGTTTATTTAAGCCAACATTCATTGGGCACCGCACCTAATTATTACAAGGTATTCACCAACCATGGACACGATGACAAGATAGCAAACATCAGCGAACAAATGGAAGCTTTGATTGAAGAACTTTCGAACAGTAAGGATGGCCCGTTGCTCAACCTGATGAACAATTACCCGATACTTTCTACCAAAGCCCACAAGAGTCCGTTCGACAATCGCTGGCTCAACTTGTTGGCAGGTATCATCATACCCGTCGGGTTGTTCTTCTACATCCGCATCTGGTTCTTCGGCAAGCGTCTGGACAAAGATTTGAAAGTCATTGTCAAGACCAATACCGATATACAAGAAAGAATTAAAAACGAATCACTATATAAATAATATGGAACAATTCAAACTGAACACAATCGAAGAAGCCATTGCCGACTTCCGCGAAGGAAAATTCATCATCGTTGTGGATGACGAAGACCGCGAGAATGAAGGCGACTTCATCATTGCCGCAGAAAAGATAACTCCCGAAAAGGTGAACTTCATGCTGAAAGAAGGCCGGGGAGTGTTGTGCGCCCCCATCACCATGAAGCGTTGTGCCGAATTGGAATTGGACAAGCAGGTGAGCAACAACACCTCCATCTTAGGCACCCCGTTCACCGTGACCATCGACAAGTTGGAAGGATGTACCACCGGCGTATCGGCACACGACCGTGCCGCTACCATCCAGGCATTGGCCGACCCTACCTCTACCGCATCGACTTTTGGAAGACCGGGACACATCAACCCCCTCTATGCACAAGATAAAGGTGTATTGAAACGTGCCGGACACACCGAAGCAGCTATCGACATGGCTCGTTTGGCCGGCTTGCAACCCGCAGCTGCCCTCATCGAAATCATGAACGAAGACGGTACCATGGCCCGTATGCCCCAACTGATAGAAAAATCAAAGGAATTCGGTATCAAGATTATCTCCATCCGCGACCTCATCGCCTACCGCCTCACTCAAGAATCGTTGGTAGAAAAAGGTGTGGAAGTAGATATGCCTACCGAATACGGACATTTCCGCCTTATCC
>CAZFDP010000236.1:0-3232 GCA_964518185.1 uncultured Phocaeicola sp.
CCCACAAGTCATACTTCAAGGACAAGGATACCGACTGCCTGCACCCCAACGATGCCGGACACCAACGCATGGCACGCACATTGATGTACCAACTATTGACTCTTCCCTGTGTTTTTTGAAGCAAGCACTAAGAATTGATAAAAATTGTACGGAAGAATACAAAATGAGGCAAATTATGCCTACTTTTGCACTTGAATCAAAAACTGACGGATATGACACAAGGCTCACGCCAACTCCAAGCCCAAACGCAACAACAGTTGCAGACACTTTCTCCACAACAGATTTTAGTAGTAAAGCTACTGGAACTTCCTACTGTGGAGTTGGAGGAACGTGTCCGTGCCGAAATACTGGACAATCCCGCATTGGAGGAAGGAAGAGAAGTGACTGAATCCATAGAAACGGAAGAAGAACTGACCGACAACAACGATATTTACGAGAGCAACCAAGAGGATTTATCATTAGGCGATTACTTGACCGAAGACGATATACCCGATTATAAATTGCAGGAACGTAACCGTAGTTGGGAAAGTGCCCCCGAAGAAATTCCTTTTTCGGACAGTATATCATTCTACGAAATACTGATGGGGCAGCTCGACATGCAGAAACTTACCGAAGAGCAACGGGAAACAGCCGAATATCTGATAGGTTCACTCGATGACGACGGATTATTGAGAAAGAGCATGACCACCCTTATCGAAGAATTGGCTATCTATCGGGGTATCTATACCAATGAGAAGGAATTGGAAGAAGTACTGCACATCATTCAGAGCTTTGACCCTGCCGGCATTGGTGCCCGCGATTTAAGGGAATGCCTGTTGTTACAACTCATGCGGAAGCCCAACTCTCCACTGAAGGATATACAACTGAAGATTATAAGCAAATACTGTGATGATTTCACCCGTAAGAACAAGGAGAAAATCATGGAACGCCTGAATTTAAGTGAAAGCGAGTACGATGAAGCCGTAAGCGAACTCATCAAACTGAATCCGCGTCCCGGTAGTTCGTTGGGCGAAATCGTTGGAAAAAACATGCAACAGATAATACCCGATTTCATAGTGGAAGCGGAAGAAGACGGTAGCATCAGCCTTATCCTGAACGATGGGAACATTCCCCAACTGAAGTTAAGCAGGGAATTCTACGACATGCTCTACGAACAGATGAACAACAAGGAAAACCAAAGCCGGGAAAATACCGATGCTTTTCTTTTCTTAAAGCAGAAAGTAGATGCAGCACAAGGATTCATCAGTGCCGTAAAACAACGGCACCACACCTTGAAAGTTACCATGCAAGCCATCATCGATCTGCAACGTCCTTTCTTTTTAGAGGGCGATGAAACATTGCTTAAACCGATGATTCTGAAGGATGTGGCCGAGCGAAGCAAACTCGACATATCCACCGTATCGCGAGTTAGCAACAGCAAATATGTACAGACAAATTACGGCATATTCCCGCTACGTTTCTTCTTTGGCGATGGATATACCACAGATAGTGGCGAAGAGTATTCCATCCGCGAAATGAAACGTATCCTGAAGGATTGTGTAGACCACGAAAACAAGGAACAGCCGTACAACGACGATGAATTGGCCGATATACTGAACGAAAAAGGCTATCCCATCGCCCGACGAACGGTAGCCAAATACAGACAACAGCTCAACATTCCCGTTGCACGATTAAGAAGAATATAAGGTTATGGAAGAGAAAGAGATAATCCCTACCGGTACTCCAAGAAAAACATTATTGGAAAAATGCGCCCAAATACTATCGGGTGTATTTACTCCATTTATGGTTCCTACCCTTACTTTGCTGCTGTTGTTCTTCTGTACCTATTTATATATATTACCCATGGTATACAAATTGGTGGTATTAGGATTAGTCTTCTGTTTTACCGCACTGATGCCCATGTTGGTCATTTATTTGTTTCAGAAAGCCAACGGATGGGGAATTAAAGAATTGGGGCATCGTAAAAAACGTTTTATTCCCTACATGCTTACCATATTGAGTTACGTCACTTGCCTGATAGCCATGCATCGCATGCATCTGCCGCGCTATATGTCGGGCACCATCGTTGCTGCCCTATTCTGTATGGTACTTTGCACACTTCTTAATTTTCGTTGGAAAGTCAGCACCCACGTAGCCGGTAGCGGTATGCTGATAGGCGGTTTGTTAGCCTACAGTTTGCTGTTCAATTTCAATCCCATTTGGTATCTTTGTATAACCATTTTATTGGCCGGAATATTAGGCACAGCACGAATTATCGTAAAACAACATACCTTATTTGAGGTTTTTGCAGGATTTATGACCGGAATGTTTTGCGGTGTCATCGGAATTTTGTTTATTTGACGAAAAATTATATTAACCTTAATAAATGTAACATCATGAATTATCCAACTAACATCAAGTACACCAGTGAACATGAATGGATACGCATCGAAGGCGACGAAGCGTATGTAGGTATTACCGACTATGCACAAGACCAATTGGGCGACATCGTATTCATCGATATCCCTTCAGTAGGCGAAACTTTGGAACAAGGCGAAGTATTTGGTACCATCGAAGTGGTAAAAACCGTTTCCGACCTTTTCCTCCCTGTAGCCGGCGAAGTACTGGAAGAAAACGAAGCATTGGCCGACAACCCGGAATTGGTAAACCAAGACCCATACGGAGAAGGCTGGTTGATTAAGATTAAGCCTAATGATATAGCCGATGTAGAAGGTTTGCTCGACGCAGCAGCTTATCAAGCAACATTGGAATAAATAAGAAGAAATAGAATGAAACCAATCGTAAGTATTATCATGGGCAGCACTTCCGACCTCCCCGTTATGGAGAAGGCGGCCAAGTTGCTCGACGAGATGCAAGTACCTTTTGAGATGAACGCCCTTTCGGCTCACCGCACACCGGAAGCAGTAGAGGAGTTTGCCAAAAATGCAGCCAGCCGTGGCATTAAAGTGATTATCGCAGCCGCCGGAATGGCAGCCGCCCTACCGGGAGTCATTGCGGCAAGCACTACACTACCCGTTATCGGCGTTCCCATCAAAGGTTCTGTACTCGACGGTGTAGATGCCCTTTACTCCATCATCCAAATGCCTCCGGGTATTCCGGTAGCAACCGTAGCTATCAATGGTGCTATGAACGCAGCCATCTTGGCTGTACAGATACTGGCATTAAGCGATGCAGAATTGGCCGAAAAGTTTGCCGCTTACAAGACAGGATTGAAAAACAAGATTGTAAAGGC
>CAZFDP010000237.1:0-3222 GCA_964518185.1 uncultured Phocaeicola sp.
AGGAAAAGAAAAACTTGCCAACTTCTTAAAACAAAATGGTTATGAATAGAAATGACGAACAAATCATCAACAACTTCATGAAAGCCAACAAGCAAGAGTTGGCCGACAATGGCTTTTCACGTCGTGTTATGCGCAAGCTACCGGTATCTGCCAAGGTATGGTCGGATATACTAACTGCCATTTGCACGATTCTATGTGGTGTATTGTTGTATGTGTTCGACGGACTTAACGTTATTTTCTATGCCATCCGTGAGATTTTCGAAAGCCAATCCATGGAATTAATGAACAGTAATCTCCCCACATTGCTCGTGGCCTTCGCTACCGTTTCATTCCTTTGTATACGAAGTGCCTGGACAATCAAGGAGTAACCCAAAAACATAGTCGATTCATGAAACAATACTTAGATTTATTGAACCGCATCATGAGCGAAGGTGTGCGCAAGGAAGACCGCACCGGTACGGGTACCATCAGTGTATTCGGCCATCAGATGCGCTTTAACCTGGAAGACGGATTTCCGCTTCTCACCACCAAGAAACTCCACCTCAAATCCATCATTCACGAACTCCTTTGGTTTCTGAAGGGCGATACCAATGTAAAATACTTGCAAGAAAACGGTGTACGTATCTGGAACGAATGGGCAGACGAGAATGGAGACTTAGGACATATCTATGGTTATCAATGGCGTTCCTGGCCCGATTACAATGGAGGACACATTGACCAAATCAGTGAAGTGATTGACCAAATCAAAAACAATCCGGATTCACGTCGTATCATAGTCAATGCATGGAATGTGGCCGATTTAGGAAACATGAATCTCCCCCCCTGCCACATGTTTTTCCAATTCTATGTAGCCGACGGCAAATTGAGTCTACAGATGTACCAACGCAGTGCGGATACCTTTTTAGGAGTTCCTTTCAACATCGCTTCGTACGCTCTGTTACTGATGATGGTAGCACAAGTTACCGGTTTGAAACCTGGTGAATTCATCCACACAACAGGGGATACACACCTATACGTCAACCACTTAGAGCAAGTGCAATTACAGCTCACCCGTGAGCCTCGTGCCTTACCGAAGATGAAAATCAATCCAGAAGTAAAGAGCATCTTCGACTTTAAGTATGAAGATTTCGAATTGGTGGATTACGATCCACACCCACACATCAAAGGAGTTGTTGCTGTTTAACACCTCCTTCTTTTATAAAACCACACTTTCTATGACATGAAGGTGTGTCATAATAACAAATAATAGTCACTAAAGAAATACCAATATGAACATAAATATTATAGTAGCAATTGCACAAAACAACGCCATTGGATTTGAAAACAAGTTGCTATATTGGCTTCCTAACGACTTGAAACGCTTCAAGGCACTGACTACAGGGCATACCATCATTATGGGTAGAAAAACATTTGAATCCTTTCCTAAAGGTGCACTCCCTAACCGACGCAATGTAGTACTGACACGACAAGATATAACTTTCTCTGGCGCTGAAAGATATAACTCGTTACAAGAAGCACTGGATAGTTGTAAAGGTGAAGAAGAAATATATATCATCGGAGGTGCAAGCGTATATCAAGAAGCACTTCCTATAGCCGACAAGCTATGTATCACTCTCATCGAAAATACTCCCAAGGAAGCTGATGCTTTCTTTCCAGAAATCAATCTGAAAGAGTGGAAAGAAACAAGTAGAGATGCCCATACAACCGATGAAAAGCACCTCTACCCATATACCTTTATTGACTACGAACGAATCAAATAAACCTTATTCATCATCGTCGGATGCCAAATCCATAATTGGCATCTGACGGTTAATTGCTTCATGGAAAGAAATAATCGTTTCTGTCCTTGCCAAGCCCAATGGCTGCAATTTATCGTGGATAACACTCAGCAAATGGTGGTTATTCTTTGCATATATTTTAATGAACATATCGTATTGTCCGGTAGTATAATGACATTCCACCACTTCAGGTATATCCATTAAAGCCTTGGTTACAATATCGAACTGCTCCGGATCTTTCAGATACAAGCCCATATAAGCACAAGTTTCATAACCAACTTTTTCCGGATCAAGCACAAACTCTGCCCCTTTCAGAACACCCATGTTTGTCAGTTTCTGTATACGCTGATGAATAGCCGCACCCGATACATTGCAGGCACGTGCCACTTCCAAAAATGGAATACGAGCATTGGATGCAATCAACTTCAAAATTTGCTCATCTAACTTATCTAATTGATGATGTCCCATAATGATGTGTTTTATTTGAATACAAAGATAGGACTTTCCTTTCAAATAAAAAAAGTGGATGTGTCTTTCAACACATCCACTTTCATTTATTTATTAACTTGATTACTGTCTTTGAGTAGCAGAATAGTTAATATTCAAGGCATAAGACTGACGAAGCGCCTGCTTCACATCGGTTACGATACCCATCTTTGTTTCTTTGTCTACTTTCAAAGATACGGTCATAAACGGCTGGTCTTCTTCCTTCATATTTTCACGTTCCTGATAGATGTAATCCTGTACGGCAGAAACATCTTCGAACTTATCGTTCAACTGGATACGTGTTTCAGAACCCATTTGCTTTTGGTATTGAGCCACCGGCTTACCGATATAGATAAAGGTTACCAACGACTTCTTTTCCAACTTTTCAAGTTCTGTACCTTGTGGTGCTCTAAATTGAACCTTCAACGTTACCTCACGCATTGTTGTAATAATCATAAAGAAGAACAACAATGTAAAGATAAGGTCAGGCAATGAAGAGGTATTCAATTCTGGCATTCCCTTTTTACCGGATTTGTTAAATTTTCCCATAATTACTTACCTCCATACTTTTTAGGTTCAGCTTCTGAAATCTTTTGAGGATAGAAATCGCGGATAGCTTTCTGTTGGTCTTCGTTACATTCAACATATAACTGACCAAACTTAGCCTGTGCCAATTCATTTCTCAATTCATTGTAAGCAGCCACCAATTCATTCTGAACGTCGATATAAGCCTGATAACTGGTACCAACGTCGTTTGTTACTGAAATTACGTGCTTTTCCGTAACCATACATTCACCACCGAGCAATGGAATGTTCTTCACGTGCTTTTCGGGAAGGTTTTCTTCGTTATTCGGATTAGCAATGAATTCCTTTGCCTTAGCTTTCAATTGACCGACTTCCATATATTCGGGGCCAACCATCAACTGATTATCTTTATTCAAACGTACCTGAAGGATGT
>CAZFDP010000238.1:0-3213 GCA_964518185.1 uncultured Phocaeicola sp.
GGCACCATTTATTGGCAAGTACATCGGGCTGCGAATATCAATCCGGCAGATGTGGTGAAGAGTGAATAAACCAATAGAAAACAAGATATAAAAATTATATATTTACAATATGATAGTACATTACTTGAAAGTTGCCGTACGCAACCTATTGAAATACAAGACGCAGAGTATTATCAGCATCTTAGGACTGGCGATAGGCCTGGCTTGCTTTGTATTATCCGCCTTTTGGGTGAGATATGAGATGACTTTCGACACCTTCCATCGAGATGCTGAACGAATGTATTTGGTAGGGATAGACATTTCCATTTGGGGAAAACAATATGAGGACAATGTCCCTTATTCCTTCGGGGCACATTATCAACAGATATGTCCGGAAATAGAAGATTGGTGCATGTTCTCTTATAATGAAATACCCACGCTAAAAGAGAAGACTGTTATAGATATTCCTTGTATATATCCCGATTCTACTTTTCTCGACATGATGGATATACAAGTTTTAGAAGGAAATCCAAACTTTTATTTGGAAAAAGAAATAGCCCTTACAGAACGTATGGCAATGGATTTCTTCGGAACTACTCACGCTATTGGTAAGGAGGTCTACACCGGAAACGGAAACATGATGAAAGTAGGAGCCATTGTAAGCGAATGGGGTACACATTCCAACTATCCTTATCGCTTTTTGGCTCAGTTCTTAGGAGCGGACAACCACTATTCTTTACTCATCAAGGTACGCAAAGGAACGGACATCGAAGCACTGACTCAAAAGATGAACGAAAACCTGCCCGCTACGGCCGACAAGGAAATAAAAGGATTCTTTATGACCCCACTCACCAAGCTACACTACGATAAAGAATATGCCAAGCAAAGTAATGCATCCTTTAAATACGAACATATCATATATTTTTCGATTACCGGATTACTGATTATCACCTGTGCATTGGTCAATTTCCTAAGCATTTGTGTGGATCGCTTCCGCACACGTCGTAGAGAAATGGGGCTCCGCAAGGTGTGTGGTGCATCGGGACTTTCCCTATTCTTGTTACTTGCAACGGAACTGCTGTTCACTATTCTTATTTCTTTTATGGTGGGCATGGTCGTTGTAGAATGTTTGCTTGGGAGCTTTATTGATTATGCTACCATTGGTGAAACCCGCGATTCGGTCTACGTCAACTGCATACTCTACAATGCAGGAAGTGCTGCATTGATTTTCGCCATCGCTTTAATTTGCTTGTTGTTCTTGCAACGATTTTCCACGCAAAGTGCCCTCCAGGCCAAAAGTTCGGGTAACTATTTCCGCAAGGGAAGCCTGATTGTACAATTGGTATGTTCATTGTTCTTCATTACTTGTACGTTACTGATGCAAATACAGATACACCATTTGCGATATACAGAAACGGGTATGGATTATCAATGTAGAGGCGCTGTCAGCCTTTGGATGAATGTAGACATGAACGTATGGCACAAGAAAATAGCCGAACTCCCCATGATAGAAGAAACTGTAGAACCTAAATACTGGCCATTACTTTCCATGGGAGCCGGACAAATGCGCAAGGTTACTCATTGGGACGGATTGGATGCACCTTTGGAAGAGCCGTTTTATATCAACGATATTTCTGCAGGAAAAGACCTGTTCGATTTCTATAATATGACACTACTCAGCGGAAATTGGATAACAGAAACCTCAAAAGATAACGAGGTAGTTTTAACGGAAAGTACAGCCAAACGGTTTGGATGGTCGGCTACGGAAGCCATAGGCAAACAATTTTATTCAGGAAAGGAGAACATAGAAGTAATTGGTGTGATGAAAGATTGTGCCTACAAATCACCCACCGAACGAATGCCTTACACTGCTTTCTATAACACTTATCAAGAGAAATATTCTTGGGGACGGGCCTTTGTCCTATTCAAATACAAACCCGGCACTTGGGAGGAATGCCGCAAGCGTATCGAAGAAATGCAACAAGCCGAAGCCCCCAACAAGAAATTGTTTCTATTCAGCGAAGATGAGAAATACAATAGCTACCTAAAATCGGAAGATGCACTATCCACTTTATTGGGTTTCGCTTCCATCGTTTGTATTCTTATTTCGATATTCGGTATCTACTCTTTAGTAACGCTTACTTGCGAATATCGTCGTAAGGAAATTGCTATTCGTAAAGTGAATGGTGCAAAGATGAGTGATATTCTTGGTATTTTCGCCAAAGAGTATACACTAATGCTGATTACGGCTTCCATAATTGCTTTCCCTACCGCCTATTGGATAATGAAGCAATGGATTCAAACTTATAATCGCCAAGCAGAGATAGGTATCCTTCCGTTTGCCTTTATTTTTGTGTGCATTGCAGCGGTTATCGCCATTAGCATCGGATATCGAGTTTGGAAAGCCGCCAACGAAAATCCGGCAGATGTAGTGAAGAGTGAATAGGAGGGCTCCTATGATAATAAAACAAAAGCGTTATTTGACTTACTGATACAAACAAGAGAGAACAACAATTCTTTCGCCAATGTTACATAGTTAGAAATAAATTATGTATATTCGCAGTTGAAATGACTAAAGCAGAAAGAATATGCCGGAAATTAGCAGATTTTATGGAATCATCATTTATATGTATATTGATGACCATAACCCACCCCATTTTCATGTGTGGCATGAGGGATACGAAGCCACAATAACCATAGAAGATGGCATTGTTACAGGTTCCTTACCCCGTAGAGCATTAAGACTCGTCTATGAATGGCTCGACCTCCATCACGAGGAACTTATGGAGAATTGGCGATTACTCGGCAATAGTGAAGCTGCAAAGAAAATAGACCCACTTAAATAACAAAGCGTATGAAAACAGTATTCAAGGTTACCGGAGCCGAATATGTAAAGGATTACATACTTAGGCTCACATTCAGTAACGGTGAAATGAAGACAGTGGATTTCACACCACTGATGCAGAAAGGTATCTGCCGCAAGCTACAAGATATGGATTATTTCCGTAACTTCACGCTTGACCCTTTTACTGTTGATTGGAACAATGAAATAGGCTTTGCGCCTCTATATCTTTATGAACACGGAGTGACAGTATCATAAATTTAAAATGAACTCTCTTGTCCCGACAGGCCTATGCTTGTTCGGGACATTTTGTTTGTATCTGTATGTCTTTATTGTGAAAACAAAAAAGATAGAAATATGAAAACATTGAAGTATGCCGTGCGCTTCCTCTT
>CAZFDP010000239.1:0-3202 GCA_964518185.1 uncultured Phocaeicola sp.
CCGCATCTCCCTTACCAATACCAAGGCTTTGGAAATACGAAGCTGTAGCATCGGTCTTCTGCTTCAGTTCGGCATACGTATACTGACGTTCAGCCCCTTGGTCATTTGTCCAAAGAATGGCATTCTTTTCCGGATTTTCAGCCGCCCAAGCGTCCACCACATCGTATCCGAAATTAAAGTTATCGGGAACTTCTACTTTGAAATTCTTTATAAAGTCCTCTTGCGAGGTATATTGAGTCTGTTTTACAAATCTTTCTAACATAACAACCTATTATTTAATGAAGAATGGAATTACATGATTACCGCTAAGAACTTCACAGTTTTTCCATCCAAAGCCTGCATACCATGCGGCTTGGTGGAGTCAAAATAAAGGCTGTCGCCTTCGTTCAATATGATTTCTTTTCCATCCACATTCAGCAAAAGACGTCCTTCCATTACCATATTGAATTCCTGTCCTTCGTGCGAATTAAGGTAAAGTGGTGTTCCTTCAGGCTTGGGTTCTACGGTTACGATGAACGGATCGGCCAATCGGCGACGGAATCCCGAGGCCAATGATTCATACTTATAGGCTTTGGTACGTTCTACCGATACTCCTGCATCTTTACGTGTAAGGAAATAGGAAGACATCTTGGGTTCTTCGCCAAACATCAGCACATCGAGAGACACTTCGTACTTACGGGCTATTTGTTGCAAGGCACTTACAGAAATGTCCTTGTCACCGCTTTCCATTTCCAGATAATTCTCTACCGGCATCTGGCAACTTTGAGCCACTTCTTCCGGAGTCAAATCGAGTACGTCGCGCAGCCCACGCAAACGCTCGGCTATTTGTTTGATTTGTTCGTTCATAGTCAACACAATTAATTATGTGGCAAAGATAGTTATTTTTAATATAGCAACAACAAATTTCACACCATTTTCCCTCTTTTGGTTACGAAAAGAAACTTTTCCCTACCAAAAACTTTTAAAAAGAGGGTTTGTCATTATACAAATTTAGGCACGGATTACACAGATTGCACGGATAAATTAATGTAGACATACACCAAGAACCGTACCAATCCGTGTAATCCGCACCTAAAGAATAAGATGTGAATTACACTATTTCCGTTTCATTACTTCACACAGCTGGCCTTCATGGCATTGATAACAGCCGAAGTAAATCCTCCGTGTTCCAAAGCATTGATACCCTTGATGGTCACACCGCCAGGAGTACAAACCTTGTCAATTTCTACAGAAGGATGAGTTTCATTGTTCAGAATCAATGTAGCGGCACCCTTCACAGCCTGAGCCACCATTTTCTGTGCATCCTTGGGATACAAGCCCAATTCAACACCTGCCTGCATCGCTGCCCGGATATACTCCAATACATAAGCGATACCACAAGAAGCCAAAGCTGTTACAGCCGGCATATTCTGTTCGGGCATCAACATGGCAAGTCCCATTTCATTGAAAATATCGAGTATCTGTTGTTCCTGTTCCTTGCTGGCATTGTGGCTGCATACGATAGACATACTTTCCATTTGCGAGATACCGGTATTCGGCATCACACGGAACATCGGAATACCTGGAGCCACCCATTGTGTGAGTTGTTCGAACGATACCCCGGCCGCAATGGAAATGAACATCTGTTTGTTAGGATCAAGCTTCAACGGAGTAAGGATTCTTTCAACCAACCAAGGCTTTACAGCCAATAAAACAATGTCAGCTCCAACAATGGCCTCTTCGTTATTAGTTGTTACATTCATAGCCGGATATTCGGCTTTCAATGCATCGAGCGTTCCCTGAAACAAATCGCTCACGGTAATATCTTCGGTTTTAATAAGTGTACCTTTTGCCATACCACGGGCAATGGCACCCCCCATATTACCTCCACCAATAATAGTTACTTTCATAATATTTCCCTTTTAGTTAGTTTAACGTGACAAAGATAAAGATTTTCTTTTACTAAACATCATGATTCAAGCACTTTCTTGAAACGGGCCAAAAATTCGGTTGCCTCGCCCATGCTCAGGCACAAAGGAGGCAGCAAACGGATAACATTCGTACCGCTCACACCGGTAAACACTTTTTGTTCGAACAGCAAACGGCGACGGATATCCTTGATAGGTTCTTCAAACTCCATACCTATCATCAACCCTTGCCCGCGCACTTCCTTGATTTGCGGGAATTTCTTCAGTTCTTCCATCAAGTAGGCGCCCACTTTAGCGGCATTGTCCACCAAAGCATCCTGTTTCATCACATCGAGTACAGCGATAGCCGCCGCACAAGCCAAATGGTTACCTCCAAAAGTGGTACCTAACTGACCATATTCGGGAGTGAACTTCGGACTGATAAGTACACCGCCCAACGGGAATCCGTTGCCTATTCCCTTGGCCATGGTAATGACATCGGGACGTACCCCTGTATACTGATGGGCAAAGAACTTGCCCGAACGTCCATATCCGCATTGAATTTCGTCACAAATAAGGACTGTATTATACTTGTCGCAAGCCTTCCGCAAGCCTTGCATGAACTCGGGAGTCACCAGACGGATACCGCCTACCCCCTGAATACATTCAATGATTACTGCACACACATCTCCCTTTGCCAATTCATCTTCCCACGCCTTGAGGTCGTTGATAGGCAGATAAGTTACATGTCCGTTGGCATTGATAGGAGCTATAATCTTGGGATTATGAGTCGCTTCTACCGCTAATGAAGTACGTCCATGGAAAGCCTTTTCCAAAGCTAACACACGAGTACGTCCGTTATAGAAGGAAGCAAGCTTCAGCGCATTTTCATTGGCTTCCGCACCGCTGTTTATTAAGAAAAGCTGATAATCATCGTATCCGGAAAGTTCACCCAACCGGTCGGCCACTTCCTGTTGCAACTTATTGATTACCGAATTGGAATAGAATCCCAATTGCGCCACCTGATTGCCAATCATCTCCACATAGTGAGGATGGGCATGACCGATGGAAATCACCGCATGACCACCATACAAGTCCAGGTATTCCTGACCTTTATCATCCCAGACATGGCATCCTTTTCCCTTGACAATGTTAATATCGAACAAGGGATATACATCGTATAGTTTCATTGCTTTATATTTTTAGGGCACCACAGATTACACAGATTAACACAGAAAAAAAATAAATAATCTGTGCCAATTTGTGTAATCTGTGGTGAATTAATTCATTTAAAAAGCTGATGGTTTAAGTTTCAA
>CAZFDP010000240.1:0-3199 GCA_964518185.1 uncultured Phocaeicola sp.
GGTTGCAAATATAGGATTTTTTTCACAATCCAACGGAATAAAAAAGAAATATTTGTCTTTCAAGGCATAAAAAAAGTCGTAAAGAGGCTTTTTCACCTCCTTTTTGTCCCTATTGCAAAGAAATATAGCACCAAATAGGATAATGGTCAGAGGCTTTGACAGAACGGTCTACCGTACACTCATAAGATTTCATATTCTTACTCAGTAAGATATGGTCAATCCGAAAATAGAACCGGTTCTCATGATAAGAAATGCCCAATCCGTTACCCGATTGTACGAAAGCATCTTCCAATCCCTCGCCTATCACCCTATGGGTATACGAAATGGGAGAATCATTAAAATCACCACATACTATCACCTTTTGTCCCTTTATGTCGTTTATCATATGGGACAATGTATCGGCCTGCCGGGCACGGATGGAAGAAGCTTCCATCAGTTTCTTTAACAACATACGGGAACCGGAAGAAAGTTTTTCCTTACTGGGAGTGTCGATCATTTCCTGGAAGATGACTCTTTCCGACGACTCAATCTTATTGGATTCCAAATGATTGTTGAATACGGTCAGGGTATCCTCTCCTACCGCTATCCGATAGACTATGGAACCGTTCCCCGCACTTTCGTACTGAATGGGAGTTGCCGACACAATGGGGTATCGTGAATAACAAGCCAACCCATTATAACCATGAGCAAAGGAATAATAATGCTTATACTTATAACTCCTAAGTGCATAATCGGCTTCTTTCTGCTTCATTTCCCCCATCCAAATGCATTCCTGTATGCAAATAACATCTGCATCGCTGGCTGCCAAATAGGCCAACACACTATTGGGAGATTCTTTGGTGTGCTTTTCGCCTAAAGCGAAAGCCATGGTGTTATACGACAAGAATTTTATGGCTGTATCAGGTTTTTCGTCTTCCCACAGGTTCAGAGGGAAATAAACTCGGATGGCTCCCCAACAGGCTATCAGGACAAGCAAGGGAAACAAGGCATACTTACGATAAATAACCATCCAAAAGAAAAGGAACAACAGATTGGCAACTAAAAAAATAGGGAAAGCCAAACCTGCACATGAAAGCAAAGGATGCTCTTGGGGCTGGATATAAGGGCTATAGGCAGAAAACAGCAAGAACCCGGCTACCACCGCATTCACACCCAGCAATATCCAACCTAACAGTCTGCCTATATACTTCATGCCTTATCGTTTACTGGCATCAAACAAACGCTTCTTTTCTTCGGTAGTCAGACTTCCGTAACCCGATTTCTTCAGTTTGTCCAATATACGGTCTACTTCTTCATCTTGTTCTTTCTTACGGGCATTGTATTCATAATCATTGGCCCGACCACCATAATGTACCTTCATCTTGGGTTTCTTGGGAGCACGTTTTATTTTCCAACCGCCTTGAAGCCAGTCTATAGCATTATTAATCCATTTGGTTGTATCGGTACCTTTCCGCAAGCTTACGGCAAACCACCAACCGGCCAAGGCTCCTCCCAAATGAGCGATATGGCCGCCCGCATTGTCCGAAGTGACAAAAAGCAAGTCGGTTACAACCATAATCAATGCCAGATATTTCAACCGAATTTGCCCGAAAAGCAACAAATTTACCCTATATTCCGGTTCGCGGACTGCTGTCGCAATGACAATGGCCAGCACCGAAGCCGAAGCACCCAACAAGAACGAATGATGCAAATAGGGAGTGAAGTATGGAAATACATTATAGGACAGCATATACAGCAAACCTCCGCACAATCCTCCTAAGAAGTACAGCCCCCGGAAATGGCGGGCCGAAAAGAACATCAGGAACAACTGACCGAAACTATACAGCCACAGCATATTGAACAACAAGTGGAAAATACCGGCATGAAGGAACATATAAGTTACCAGCGACCAAGGTTGTTTGATAAATTGCGGCAACCAAGCCGGCAATTCCAGCCACTCCATCCAAGAATATTTGCCAACATTGAACAGCATCCCTACAATGGCCACCAAAGCGGTCACCACAAAAATGCCACAATTTATATAGATAAACTGCTGGCTGATACTTCCCTTACGGAAATCGTTCTTCAAATCAGTAATAAAATTGCCCATTGTTCCTTTTCTTTTTCCAATACATTATTAATAAGAACCCGAATATCATACCACCCAAGTGTGCAAAATGGGCTATTCCGTCGTTCGTACTTCCCAAACCGGCCATCAACTCCAATATCGCATAGCCTATCACCAGGAATTTGGCTTTGACTGGAAGTACGAAGAATACGAATATCCGGGTATTAGGGAACAGCATACCGAAAGCCAACAAAATGCCGTATACAGCTCCCGAAGCCCCTACCGTATTCATCAGGTTCAAATATTCGGACATGGGAATGATAGCCGAACCTATGTTCACATTCAAATACCCCTGTAACACAGTTACATACTCTATGTACTGCACCAATTCCTGAACCAATCCGGCACCTATACCACACACCATGTAATATGTCAGATAACGCTTGGGTCCCCAAACAAGTTCAAGGGCACTACCAAACATCCATACCGCAAACATATTGAAAAACAGGTGTTCCAAATTGGCATGCAGGAACATATAAGACACCAATTGGGCTATATTAAAGTCGGAAGCCATAAAGAAATGCAAACCAAGCATATGGTTCAAGTTCACACCATGTCTTTGTGCAACAATAGCACCCAAAAAGAAAAGCACATTGATAATGAGCAAGTTTTTGGTTACAGTGGGCATATTATTCATAATTGTTCAGTCTATAAAGTTTAACGGGTACAAAGGTACAATTTTATTTGGGATTGTATTCCTTTTTTATATTTGTTATCATTCCCCTTTGTAAAATGGATAGAATGTCACTAAATAATTATTCCACCTCCCAATACTCTGCTTCCCCGATAAAAAGCAGCAGCCTGCCCCGATGCGATGGCGGTAAGCGGTTCGTGGAGACTAACCATCAAGGTTTGGTCGGGCAAGAGGCTCACAGTACACCGGTTGGCCTGTTTGCGATAGCGAATCTTCACTATCACATCATCCTTGCCCCATACTTCTTCGGGACACACCAAGTTCCAGTCTTTCAGCCTCATCTCTGTCCGTTCCAACGATTTCAAATCACCCAATATCACCTTGTTCTCATCGGGAATAATCTCCTTGACAAACACGGCACGGTTCAAATCGATACCTAATCCCCTACGTTGACCGAT
>CAZFDP010000241.1:0-3184 GCA_964518185.1 uncultured Phocaeicola sp.
ATAAAAACTCCGTGGGACTCTGTGTTTACTCTGTGGTGAATAAAGACTATTCCTTATTGGCACGTTTACGTTCCAATTCGTCTAAGATAACCTTGCGCATACGCATGCTCTTGGGAGTTACTTCCACGTATTCATCAGCTTTGATGTATTCCAAGGCTTCTTCCAATGAGAAGACTACCGGTGGAATGATACGTGCTTTGTCGTCCGAACCTGAAGCGCGCATATTGGTCAGTTTTTTAGATTTGGTTACATTGATAACCAAATCTTTCTCGTGAACATGTTCGCCCACTACCTGACCGGCATATACTTCATCCTGCGGATAGATGAAGAACTTACCACGATCCTGCAACTTGTCGATGGCATAGGCAAAAGCCGTACCACTTTCCATGGCAATCATGGAACCATTGCTTCGACGGTCGATATCCCCCTTATAGGGTTGGTATTCCTTGAAACGGTGAGCCATGATGGCTTCTCCTTGTGAAGCTGTGAGTACATTGGTTCTAAGGCCGATAATACCGCGAGACGGCATATCAAATTCAATGTTTACACGGTCGCCCTGAGTTTCCATGGAAGTCATTTCACCACGACGACGGGTCACCATATCAATCATTTTGCTGCTGAATTCCTCGGGCACGCTGATAGTAAGCTCTTCAATAGGTTCGCATTTTACACCGTCTATTTCTTTGTAAATAACCTGTGGCTGGCCCACTTGTAATTCGTAACCTTCCCGACGCATGGTCTCAATCAATACAGAGAGGTGGAGTACGCCACGGCCTGATACAATCCATTTACCATCTTCATTTTCGGTCTTGCTAACCCGAAGAGCCAAATTCTTGTCCAGTTCCTTCATCAAGCGGTCGTGGATGTGACGGGAAGTTACATACTTACCTTCCTTGCCAAAGAATGGTGAGTCGTTGATGGTGAATAGCATGCTCATGGTAGGCTCGTCTATAGCGATGGGTGGCAATGCTTCCGGATTTTCAAAATCGCAGATGGTGTCACCAATTTCAAATCCTTCTACACCGATGATGGCGCAAATGTCGCCCGATGATACGGCTTCCACTTTCTTTCTGCCCAATCCTTCGAAAGTGTTCAATTCCTTGATTTTAGATTTTACCATTGTACCATCGCGCTTGGCAAGGGTGATGTTCATGCCTTCTTTCAAGGTGCCTCGATGTACACGACCTACAGCAATACGACCTGTATAAGCGGAATAATCGAGCGAAGTAATCAACATTTGTGGTGTGCCTTCCAATTGTTGTGGAGCCGGTATGTGTTTTATGATACAATCAAGCAGTGGAGTAAGACTGTCGGTTGGAGTTTGCCAATCTTCGCCCATCCAGTTGTTTTTTGCCGAGCCATAGATAACCGGAAAATCGAGCTGGTCTTCGGTAGCATTCAGACTGAACATCAAATCGAATACCATTTCGTATACTTCTTCCGGACGACAGTTGGGCTTGTCTACCTTGTTTACTACAACAATGGGTTTCAAACCTATCTGGAGTGCTTTTTGAAGAACGAAACGAGTTTGCGGCATCGGTCCTTCAAAAGCATCCACCAAGAGGATGCATCCATCGGCCATATTCAATACACGTTCTACTTCACCACCAAAGTCGGCATGTCCCGGGGTATCGATAATATTTATTTTGGTATCTTTATAATTGATGGAAACATTCTTTGAAAGAATGGTTATCCCTCTTTCTCGTTCCAAATCGTTGTTATCCAGAACTAATTCGCCATTTGTCTGGTCATTGCGGAACAAATGTCCCGCCAGCATCATCTTGTCCACCAAAGTGGTTTTCCCGTGGTCTACGTGGGCAATGATGGCAATGTTTCTTATATTTTGCATACTATACCTATATATTTGGCTACAAAGGTAATGTTTTTAGTTGAAATAATATTTAGCCGAGGTGGTTATTTTCGTTTGTATCTGCATCTCTATTGAATTCGGACGGTTTGATACCATAAAATTCGACAAAGTGTTTTCTGAAGGTATATAGGTCATTGTATCCTACCGCTTCA
Source organism: uncultured Phocaeicola sp. (assembly GCA_964518185.1). Taxonomy (GTDB): domain Bacteria; phylum Bacteroidota; class Bacteroidia; order Bacteroidales; family Bacteroidaceae; genus Phocaeicola. The sequence continues at coordinate 2,023 of CAZFDP010000241.1, forward strand.
GCTACTTCAGGAATGGCATATGCGTGCTCTTTCAACAATTCTGCTGCTTTCTTCATGCGTGAAGAACGAATGATTTCTACTACGGTAAAGCTTGTAGACTGTCTTACTTTTCTGTATAGGGTGGGTTGGCTGACGTTTAGTTCGTCAGCTAAATACTTGACATTTAGTTCCTTGTTTTGTATATTGGATTCAATCATTTGTAAAAGTCTGGATATGAACGGATCTTGTTCTTCCAACTTTTTTAATGCTTGTTCTTTGCTCGTTTTATTCTTGTTATCTTCTTTTGTCGATGGAAGCAGCAATTGGGTGTAGAATTCCTTTAAGTCCTGTCGACTCCTGATAAGTCGTTTTACTTTGGTCTTCAGTACTTCGGGGCTGAAGGGTTTGATGATATAATCGTCCGCTCCCAGTTCCATCCCCTTAATGGCATTGTTGTCATCACTCAGTGCGGTAAGTTGTATGATAGGAATATGGCAGGTCGTTAGGTCTTCCTTTAACAAACGGGTACATTCAAACCCATTCATGATTGGCATCATGATATCTGTTATGATTAGGTCGGGCAGGAGTTCTTGTGCTTTTTTCAGCCCTTCTTCTCCATTTTGAGTTATATGAAGCTCGTATTCTTTACTGAAAAGCACTTTCAGGTACAATTGAATATCCTTATGATCTTCGATGACGAGCAGCTTGTATTTTTTTACTTCCTTTTCTTGTTCCTCGGGGGACTCAATAGAGAGGTTTTCCGACGTCGATGGAGAAAAGGGCGGTTGCTCCTCGTTGGGAGTGGTTGGGGTAGTTTCCAATATGGCAATTCTCTTCTTTAGCTGTCTGCATTGTAAGTGCTGGACAACCAGTATAACGAAAAGTATTGTTATGATTACTATTAATAAGATTACCATGCCATATTTTTTAAAAGTGCCGTTCTGTTGGCTTTCACAAGTTCAGAACGGCTGTATAATAAAAATGATATGAAGGGACTTTTGATGTCACAAAGGTAAGAAGAATTCTGAATATAACAATAGAACAGGTGATAAAAAGAAAAGATTTTAAAATAATTGTCTATAAATCATTGCCATATAAAAAAGAATGTCTATCTTTGCATCCGCAAAATTAAGTTATATATTAAAATCTAAGAATTATGTATTTAGATTCAGCTAAAAAACAA
>CAZFDP010000242.1:0-3156 GCA_964518185.1 uncultured Phocaeicola sp.
CTTGAAATGGACGATTTGGTACTAACCTGTCGCCATAACTTTACTTTACCTTGGGACCCAAGAGCTACAGACGGAAGTATTTGGCCCGAAGGTGGAGGACTCATTCTAAAACTGAACAAGAATGAATACATCATTGCTGGCAACGGAATCGTGGTAGAGTTTGCCAAGAAAAGTGAAAAAGCTATAAGCGAAGTTACAAAGGCATTGGGTGAAGATGGTTTTGCCCAAGCGGGTTCCAATGAAAAGACAACCAAGCCTCAACAATGGGAAGGAAGCCGTTGTGGTATTGGATCGGTAGATGAAGTGAAAGTCAACCAAGATGGAAGTTTCAGTTTTATACGCCGTCTGAATGGTGACCAAGACCACCAAGGAAGACATGTACGCATTTCTGTAGGCGACTACAAGACCTTGCACGTCAAGTTATACGAGTATAAATAACAAATAAACAATAATTATGGAAAAGAACGAAGAAAAAGGATTCTACAAACTATCGTGGATGCAACGCATCGGTTTCGGTAGTGGTGACATGGCCCAAAACCTGATTTACCAGACAGTAAGTATCTGGTTACTGTTTTTCTATACAAATGTTTACGGATTAGACCCGGGAACAGCCGCATTGATGTTTCTCATTGTGCGTTTGGTCGATGTTCTTTGGGATCCTTTGGTAGGTGCTTTCGTTGACAAGGGTAATCCCAAGTGGGGTAAATATCGTTCCTGGCTTATCCTTGGCGGTATTCCTTTGGTAGGTTTGTCTATCCTCTGCTTCTGGAACGGATTCAGCGGCTCGGTTGTCTATGCCTATATTACTTATGTGGGTATGAGTATGTGCTACACGTTAGTAAACGTACCTTATGGAGCCTTGAACTCATCTTTGACACGCGATACAGAAGAGATAACTATCCTGACTTCCACCCGTATGTTCATGGCTAATTTAGGTGCACTGATCGTGAAGTCACTCCCAATGGTTATCGCTATCTTCGCACCGGTTGCCGCAAACGGAAAAGCCATCACCAACACCCCCGAAGCAGCCTCAGCTTGGTTCATCACCATGACCATCTTTGCATTGGCGGGTCTGGCATTGCTTATTTTCTGCTTTTCTCAATGTAAGGAACGTGTTGTAATGGACCAAAAAGAATCAGAAAATGTAAAGGTCAGCGACTTGTGGACCGAATTTCTCCGTAACCGTCCTTTGCGAATCCTGGCCTTCTTCTTCATCACCGCATTTGCCATGATGAGTGTAGGTAATGCTGCCGATGCCTACTTTATGAATTATAACGTAGGTGCCACTCCAATCATGACTACCGCATTCATGTGGTTAGGTACTATCCCAGCCTTTATCTTTATGCCGTTGGTACCAGCCATCAAACGAAAAATTGGCAAAAAAGGGATGTTCTACCTTTTCTTGGGTACAGCCATCGTGGGTATGGCCATGATGTATATCTTTGTCCAAGTAGAAGCTTTGAAACAATTCGGATTGCTTTGTGTAGCCCAATTTGTCAAGAGTACTGGTATCATTGTAGCTACCGGTTATATGTGGGCGCTTGTACCCGAAGTGGTATCTTATGGTGAATATACTTCCGGTCGCCGTATCGCCGGTATCGTCAATGCGCTGACCGGTATCTTCTTCAAGGCCGGTATGGCACTTGGTGGAGTGGTACCCGGTTTGGTATTGGCTTTCGTCGGTTTCAATGCCGAATTGCCCCAGCAGACTCCATTGGCAGAACAAGGTATCTTATGGCTGGTTTGCGTCATTCCGGCAGCCCTCCTGTTACTGGCCATGTGGATTATCTCAAAGTACGAACTGGAAGATGATGTAATAGACAAGATAAATAAAGAAATTGAAGCTCGTAACAAATAAACATATGAAACAAATCAAGAACTTATTAATCAGCATAATGGCCATCAGTCTGGCCGCCTGTACCCATGTTCCTAAACAAAGCAACGAACCGACCTTGAAAGATGTATTCAAGGACAAATTTCTGATAGGTACTGCTATGAACACCTGGCAAGTAGCCGGTTTGGATACAAAAGCTACTGATGTGGTAAAGAAACACTTCAGTGCCATTGTTGCAGAGAACTGTATGAAGATTGAAGAGATCCATCCTGAAAAAGACCGTTACAACTTTGTTTCAGCCGATTCATTGGTTGCTTTCGGTGAAGAAAATGGAATTACCATAACCGGTCATACATTAATTTGGCACTCCCAATGTCCACGTTGGTTCTGGTTCGATGAAAAAGGTGAATTGGTATCTCCTGAAGTGCTGAAAGCGCACATGAAAGAACACATCCAAACGGTAGTAAGCCGCTACAAAGGTCGTATCAAAGGTTGGGATGTAGTGAACGAAGCCATCATCGAAGATGGTTCATACCGCAATTCACCCTTCTATCAAATATTAGGCGAAGAGTTCATCCCCCTCGCTTTCCAATACGCTCATGAAGCCGACCCCGATGCCGAATTGTATCTGAATGATTACGGGATGAATGTCCCTGGCCGTAGAGACACATATGTTAGACTCATCAAGGACTTACAGGAAAGAGGACTTCGCATCGACGCCATCGGTATGCAGGGGCACATGGGAATGGATTATCCGTCACTCAACGAATTTGAAGAAAGTTTATTGGCTTTTGCCGGTACAGGTATCAAGGTCATGATTACCGAATGGGACATGAGTGCATTACCTACTTTGAACCGTACAGCCAATATCAGTGACACCATCGCTTTCAAGAAAGCAATGAATCCTTATAGCGAAGAGTTGCCGGACAGTGTTTCACAAGTATGGAATAACCGGATGAAAGATGTCTTCAACTTATTTTTGAAACACGCCGACAAGATAACCCGTGTCACCGCATGGGGAGTCAGTGATGGTGATTCGTGGAAAAACGATTTTCCGGTAAAAGGGCGCAAAGACTATCCGTTGCTTTTCGACCGGAACCACGAGCCTAAGGATTTTGTAAAAGAATTATTGGAAGCTTCCAATTTATAACATAATTCAACTTTCGCAAGTGCGAAAGTCAGGTGGTTAAAGGTAGTTAAAAGGAGTTATCGGCTCTTTGAGCCTAAGGAGATAAAGCCGATAGCTTAGACGGATGTTTACACAAGGTAAAACATTTGGCCTTTAACTCCCTGTCCGAAGGACGAGCGAAGCGATAACTCCC
>CAZFDP010000243.1:0-3149 GCA_964518185.1 uncultured Phocaeicola sp.
ATTTCCGAGATTTGCCGTTTAATGCGTTATGGGTCAGCGACTAACGCACTTTTTCGCTTTTTTTGCTCCTTGAACCGTAATTTTTTCCTAAAATAATTTCCGTGATTACAGAATTATGCTTTTCTTTGTAGAAGAATATAAATGAATAATTAAATACCATACACACATGAAAAGTTTATTAAAAAATTTAGGTCTGATATTAGTGATCGTAGGAGCAGTCATTTTGGTTACCGTATTTATGACTGGTAGTGCTGCCATTAACAACAATGCAGTTTTGGGTGGTTCTGTAGGTTTAATCCTATTGGGACTTATTCTCCACATTGTGTTAAACAAGCGAATTGACTAATTTCAATTTATCTCCAAATAAAAAAGCCCGTACGGGCTTTTTTATTTATTCAGCTTCTGGAGTAATCAGTTTATAACCTTTTCCGTGAATATTGATAATTTCAATGGAATCATCTTCCTTCAAATGCTTGCGTAATTTAGTAATATATACATCCATACTACGAGCATTAAAATAATTATCATCTATCCAAATAGTCTTTAAAGCAAAATCACGCTGAAGAATTTCATTAGCATGTGCACAAAGTAAACCTAATAATTCAGATTCCTTAGTAGTTAATTTAGTCTGTTTTTCACCAATTGCCAAAATCTGTTTTTGAGTATCAAATGTAAAACGCCCTATTTTATATTGGCTAGTCTCTTTATTTCGTTTACCACGCACACGACGTAAAATGGCTTCAATACGGAATGTCAACTCCTCCATACTGAAAGGCTTGGTTATGTAATCATCCGCTCCGATTTTAAATCCTTCCAAAATATCCTCCTTCATTGTTTTAGCCGTCAAGAAGATTATGGGAATTTGAGCATTCGCCTGACGAATTTCCTGTGCCAATGTAAAGCCATCTTTCTTAGGCATCATCACATCCAACACACATAAGTCATACTTATTCTTCAAGAAAGCCTTATATCCAGCTTCACCATCAGGACAGAGTTCAGCCGAATAGCCTTTTGCCTGTAAATATTCTCTCAAAAGCATACCAAGATTTTCGTCATCTTCGCATAACAGAATACGTAATTTTTCGTCCATATTATTCATTTTTTAATAAAGGTAATACAATTATAAAGTTAGTTCCTACATCCAATTCACTTTCGGCACGAATAGTACCCTTGTGATCCTGAATTATTTTCTTCACGTAAGCCAAGCCCAAACCAAAACCTTTTACATCGTGTCTGTTACCCGTATGTACACGATAGAATTTATCGAATATCTTTTTCAAATTTTCTTTTCTAATCCCTATACCATTATCTTGAATAGATATATAAAGTTTATCAGATTCATTCCACGTACGTATATGTAGTTGTAATTCCTCCCCGTCCTTCTTATATTTCACCGCATTATCCAACAAATTGAACACAACATTCGTAAAGTGCATTTCATCAACAAAAACCCAAGGATTTTTAGCAGCAAGATCTGATGTTATAATACCATTGTATTTTTCCACCTTCAACGCAAAAGTATTCACGACTCCCGTTATCAGTTCATTTACATTTATGTCCTTCATTTTTAAAGTAGCCTTCTGACGTTCAAACATAGACATTTGCAACACCTTCTCTACCTGAAAACGTAAGCGTTTAGTTTCATCATTGATAACACCCGATATATGCTGGAACATAGTGGGCGATTTTCCTACCGCCGGGTCTTGCAGCATCTGTGCCGCCAACGAAATGGTAGAGATAGGAGTCTTGAATTCATGCGTCATGTTATTAATGAAATCGTTCTTTATCTCTGTAAGTTTCTTCTGACGGAAAATGATATAGATGGTAAAGACAAATGTCACCAGAAGCACCAAGGTAAAGATAACCGACGGTATCATAAACTTCACCGAACTAAAGATATAGTTGTCCAAGGTGGGAAAATGAATGTTCACCATAGCCATTCGGGCAGGCGGATCATTCTTGAAAAGTACCCTTGAATAAAGGGTTTCATTACCTTCGGGGGTATAATCGGGACAATTATACAAACGTGTTCCTTCGCGATCGGTTACCGTAAAATGATAAGGGATTTCGATACCGTTACCCATCAGTTCGGCTTTTAGAAAAGCATCGAGTTGCTTAAAGTTCACTCGTTTATGCAGCGGCTTGTCACTTGCCGTATACAATATGTTATAGACCACTTCGTTCAACAAATCGCGCTGGTGCGCATATCTTTCCTTCAGAATTTGCTGCAATGTCTTAGCCGTCTGTGGGATATTCTTTCCTGTAGAGGTTGACATTTTAGGTACATCGGGGTTGACCTTCATTTTCCACTCAAACCGGCTCATTCCTCCCGATGAAACCACGTAATACTGCTGGGTATACTCCCATGCCTCTTCATTGGTTACATGGGCTGCACTTTCGGCCCGTGCACGTTCCCTTGCTCGTGCAGCCCTTTCCGTAGCTTCCGCATCGGCTTCCAGGTACTTGCGAGTTTCGACCAACTCAATATTGCGGCAAGTTTGTTCCAAACTACGCTGAACAGATTCGTCGAACTGTTCCCTGCGCATCTTGACCATCTCCTCAATGTAGCTTACCTGCAAGTAAAGTAAGCTAAGGAACGACAGTCCCATGATTATTCCTAATATCCAAATTGTAGACTTTTTCATGCCAACAAATATAAAGGCGAAAGTTTACACTACACAACAGATTAACTAAATTTAATCGGCAATTTCCTATTATTAACCGAATATGCAATTATATCTGTTATTTTCATAACTATAACAAAATATATGACTATTTGTTTTGCAAAAATAATAAAAAATTAAACGTACCACCTACTAAAAAGGGTAAAACTTTAAGCTAACTTAAATAAAAAAAGGCGTGTTTTTAACAAACACACCCTTCTTGGTTATGAAATTCTAAAGTTTTGTTTATTCATCTTCTTGAGAAGCTTCGAATTCCTTCATCAACTTATCCTGTACATCGCCCGGTACGAGTTCGTAGCTGGCAAATTTCATGATAAACGATGCACGACCACCGGTAAGCGAGCTGAGTGAAGTAGAATAGTTGGACATTTCCTTCAAAGGAACCTTAGCCACCAACTTTTCATAACCGTTTTCACTGCTCATACCCATAATCATACCACGACGGCCCTGGAGGTCACTCATCAC
>CAZFDP010000244.1:0-3117 GCA_964518185.1 uncultured Phocaeicola sp.
GAAGTGAATTCACATTGTTCAGAATGACATTTTTATATATACAACAATTCAAACGGCACCTATTTATTTTTTAGCATGATTCTTCCGATATTCCAACGGACTTACTCCTGTCATTTTCCGGAATAAACGATTGAAATAGGAATGGTCTTCATAAGACAACAGAAAAGCTATTTCTTTAATAGGCATATCTTCTGTAACCAACAGCAATTGAGCTTTTTCCATTTTCTTCTGACAAATATATTGTACAGGAGTCATTCCTGTTTCCTTTTTGAACAACCGGATAAAATGATCTTTCGATATACATACCACATCGGCCAACGTTTCTATCCGGATATTCTCATTGATATGCTTCTTTATATAGTTCAAACTTTTTTGGATACGGTTATCACTTACCTCCGATTTTAGGTGAGCCTCCTTCAAAAAACGTGCCAACAACTGATACAAAATTCCCCTGCTCTCCACCCTGTCGCAAAGCACCCTTTGCTTATTCTTCACTATATTTTGGATGAGCATGGAATTATTGTCATAATAAGCTGGATTGGCTTGTACCAGCTTCATGGTAGGATTGATTTCGCACAATCGTCGACACAAATGCAAATCGAACTCATCGGCTGGAATCTCAACCGGGAAAATAAATTCATCCAACAAACCGGAGTTTGACTTTACATCCTCATAGATATGAATATAGTAATGCTCAAATTCACCTTCGCATTCATAACTATGCTCAGTAAATGCCGGAATCAAGTAAAGATGATGAGGAGTCAAATTCCAAGTACCATTAGGCAAAACAATACGTGCAGTCCCCCTCGTTACATAATACAAACGAGTAAACGGACTGCTCACTTCCTTCCAATTCCAGTCACCATTATGAGCCGCCAATCCTACATGAATGGTAAGCAAATGTAAATGGTCGATAGACCTTATCTGATTTTCCATGATGTTTCTTTATGGAATGCAAATTAAAAGAAACTATCGCTATTTTCCAAACATATATCGATTTAATCCCGCAGACGAGTTCTCATTTCCATCAAATTATCGATTTTCTTTCAGCGCAAGTCGTTATTGTCATACATCTGCCTATACAGAAACACTTATATTTGTACAATAAGAACCATATAAATTACAATATTATGAAAACAAAGCATTTATTGACTGCATTAGCCTTGATTTTTACCGGTAGCCTTACGGCGCAGGATTATCAGGTTTTAGTCTCCGAAAGAAATGAAAAGATGGCTCAGGGAAAGTTCGAACCTACCTGGGAATCATTGAAAGAATACGAAGTGCCCGAGTGGTTCCGTAACGCCAAGTTCGGAATTTGGGCTCATTGGGGGCCCCAATGTGTGGAAGGTTCCGGCGACTGGATGGCACGTTCCCTCTATATAGAAGGTACGCGCGAATATAAATACCATGTAGAAAACTACGGTCACCCGTCAGAATTTGGTTTCAAGGATATTCTTCCTTTGTTCAAAGCCGAGAAATGGAATCCCGATACCTTGGTGGCTTTCTATAAAAAGATAGGTGCCCAATATTTCTTCGCATTGGGTAATCATCATGACAATTACGACCTTTGGGACAGCAAGTATCAAAAGTGGAATTCCAAAAACATCGGTCCAAAGAAAGACATATTGGCCGGTTGGGCAGAAGCTGCCAAGAAACATGGCCTGCCTTTCGGTATCAGTTTCCATGCCGACCATGCATGGAGTTGGTATGAGCCTTCACAACGTTATGACCGGAAGGGAGACAAGATGGGTATTCCTTACGACGGAACCCTGACCAAGGAAGACGGAAAAGGCAAATGGTGGGAAGGGTACGACCCCCAGGAACTCTATGCCCAAAACCACCCTATGAGTAAAGGTAGTTGGGCCGACGGCATGATTCATCGCCAGTGGGCTTGGGGCAATGGAGTATGTATCCCTACCGAAGATTATGTCACCAATTTCTACGAACGTACGGTCGATGCCATCAACCGCTACAATCCCGAAATCATTTACTTTGATGTAACCGGTGTACCCTTCTATCCTATCAGCGATTGCGGGTTGAAGATTGCCACCCACTTCTACAATCACAACATGGCGATGAATAAAGGTAAGCTTACCGGTGTAATGACAGGAAAAATTCTGAACGATGTACAACGCGATGCTTTGGTATGGGATGTAGAGAAAGGTGCCCCCAATCAAATCATAGAAGAACCTTGGCAAACCTGCACCTGCATTGGAGGTTGGCATTACAATACTTCCATCTACGAAAAAGACCGTTATAAATCGGCTGCCGATGTAGTAAAATTATTGGTCGACATCGTAAGTAAGAACGGTAACATGCTGCTCAGTGTCCCCCTCCGCGCTGATGGTACTTTCGACGAAAAGGAAGAAGTTATCTTGAACGAGTTTGGTGATTGGATGGCGGTAAATAAAGAAAGTATCATCGACACCCGTCCATGGGCTATCTTTGGCGAAGGTCCCATTGCCGATTCCGACATCAAAATCAAAGCCCAAGGTTTCAACGAAGGTGCCTACACCAAGGCTACAGCTAACGAAATCCGTTTCAATCAAACCAAGAAGCACCTTTATGTCACCGCCCTTTCATGGCCTACCGACAAGCAGGTAGTCATCAAGTCATTGGCAAAAGGCAGTGCCCATTTCCCTGGCAAAATCAGCCGTGTAGAATTATTGGGTTATGGTAAAGTTCCCTTCAAGCGCACCGCCGAAGGACTTGTCATTACACTCCCCCAAGAACAGGTAAACAAGATTGCTCCGGTATTTAGAATAAAGAAATAACTGTCCGACCTCATGCCGTGCCATTGTCCGGACAATTCCCAATTACCCTCTCGGCATTAACGGCTAAAATTAACACGGATGTACTATTATGCCTACACGTATCCTGTTTTGCCAATACGCGTAGTAACAATTGCTACTACGCGTACTAACAATTTTTTCTACGCGTACCGGTTTTTTGGGGGTGGAGGAAACGGCTGTTAATTTTTGAGGGCTTATTAACAATAAACCAAGAAAAACATTTTAACGTATGAGAAAGAGTATTGTATTATTATTCTTAAATGTGTTTGCAATCATTACTTTGGCACAGCAAACACCTCCTCCACGAAAGACATTGGAACTACCA
>CAZFDP010000245.1:0-3105 GCA_964518185.1 uncultured Phocaeicola sp.
CTTCTGCGCCCCGAAAGACGCAGCGGAAACCCGTTGCCAAAAAGAAAAAGAAGAAATTAGCAAAGAAGTGGGAAGTACCTATGTGGTTATATTATATTCTTATGGGAATAATAGGTGTAGCTTTTGTGGTCATGTTTTATTATTTCTTTATCCGTCCCTATGCTTATCGTTGGAAACCTTGTTATGGTTTGAAAGGATATGGTGTATGTATGCCTGCAGGATACAAAGTACATGGTATAGACATTTCACATTATCAAGGTGACATTGACTGGAAGATGCTTTCTCAAACTCGTCATTCGCAATTCCCCATTCGTTTTGTCTTTATGAAAGCAACCGAGGGGGGGGATTATACGGACAAGAATTTTGTAGCAAATTTTGATTCGGCCAAAGCAAACGGATTCATTCGCGGTGCTTATCATTTTTATAATCCCAAGTCAGATGCAATCCGTCAGGCAGAATTCTTTATGAACTCTGTAAAATTGGAAAAGGGTGATTTGCCTCCCGTTCTCGATATTGAGAAAAAAGGAAAGGATATGAACCGCCTTCGGGCCGACCTCAAGCTATGGTTGCAACTTGTAGAGAAACACTATGGAGTAAAGCCCATCATTTATGCTTCCTACAAGTTTAAAACCAACTATTTGAATGATTCTGTGTTCAACAGTTATCCCTATTGGATTGCTCACTATTATGTAGATTCCGTACGCTATGAAGGCGATTGGACTTTTTGGCAACATCACGATGCAGGTACCTTACCAGGTATAGATGAGCAAGTAGATTTGAATATCTTTAACGGTTCCTTACCGCAATTGGATAGTCTGCGTATAAGGAAGTAATGTGATTTCACTTAAATTGCCGTAGGATAAACTGTTTTATTTCATCACAAATTTAACGGCCGTCCAATTGTTCTTTTCGCGAGAGTGCATAAATTTCATGCCTAAACTTTCGGCCTTTTGCCTGATTGCGGGAATGTCTTCAGTATAGAATCCACTCATGAACAGTTCCGAGCCGCAGTGCATACATGCTGCATATCGATCCATATCCGCTAACAGAATGTTACGATTGATGTTGGCTATGATAACATCGAATGGCTCTTTTCCTTGCAACAGACGTGCATCGCCCCATTCAACTGTAATGTTGTTTATCTTATTTAAGGCAATATTGTCGCGGGAATTATTTACGCACCAGTCATCTATATCGATGGCAGTTACGGGATTAGCCCCACGCATCGAGGCAAGGATAGCTAAAATGGATGTACCACATCCCATATCGAGTACTGACTTTCCTTCCAATTCAGCATCAAGCAGTTCACATATAATGGAACTTGTCGTTTCGTGGTGCCCTGTTCCGAAAGCCATTTGCGGATTAATTAGAATTTCGTATTCAGTCTTTGGTGTATCTTTGTGGAAAGTACTATGAATGCAACATCTGTCACCTATTACAATAGGTTGAAAGAAATTTTTTTCCCATTCTTCGTTCCAATCCTTGTCTTCGGCCTCTTCCACTTTATAGGATAGGGTAGTGTCGGGCAGGGGGAAGTTCTCTACCATATCTTTTAAAGCCTCTTCATCGAACAACTCCTGTTGGATATATGCCAATACTCCTTGTTCCCATTCTACAAAGCTTTCGCAACCTATTTCGCCAGCCAAAGCTGATACCACATCGTTCACCACTTCATTACAAGGGCTTGTGGTAAATGTAATTTCGTAATATTTCATATCTTTGCAATCTGATTTCTTGTACAAAGATACGGCTTTATTTGTTACAAAAGGAAAGAAATAGGGAAATCCCTACTAAGGAATAGGGAAATTCTCTCTTTTGGATGAGAATATCTTCCTATTTTTGTATCGAGAAAAATAGATAATAACAAAAAAAAGGAAAACGATATGAAAAAGATTCTGTTAGTTTCGTTAATAATGGCTTGTCTGCCTGTTTTGACAATGGCACAAGACGACCTCTACTTTCTTCCGAAGAAGAAAGTGGAAAAGAAGGTGGTTACAGGTACACCGGCTAAAGTTGTAGTGGAATCGAAAAAGGCTCCGACAACCGTCTATAACGCTCCGACAACAACCGTTGTGGTAAAAGACGTAAAGGGAAATGTACGTGATGTAGACGAATATAATCGTCGTTATACTTCGCGCGACAATACGTTTGAAGTAGAAAATGATACTCTTTATATTGAAGAAAAGCCATACAACGAACGTGGTGAATGGGTGAACGGATTTGAAGGAACACAGGATGATTATGAATATGCCATGCGCATTATCCGTTTCCGTAACCCAAGATATGCCATTCCGGTGAGCAGCCCGTTATATTGGGATGTAATATATAGTTTGCCTTCTTGGGAATGGAATGTGTTCGACGACGGTTTTTATGCTTATGCATTTCCTACATACAGCAACCACTTGTGGTGGGATTGGCGTTGGAACTATCCGTATGGAAGCAGTTGGGCATTAGGCGGTTGGTATTCGCCGTGGTTTAACCATTGGTATGGTAGTTATTGGTATGGAGGCTGGGGAGGCTATTGGGGACATTACTATCACCACCATTGGCATCCACATCATCATGGACCGATGTATGCCGGTGTAGGAGGATATTGGGGCGGAGGTCATGGACGTTTCGGCTCCAGTGCTACCCGACCAGGTATTCATGCCGGACGTTATAATAGTGGTATAAGTCGTAATAATTCAGTGACTACGGGCAATCGTCGACAAGTAGCGCAAAACAGTTCACGAAATGGACGCGATTCAAATGTAAGTACTCGCCAGGTTCGTAGAAGTGCTACAGGTGTGAATCGTAGTGCTGCTAATCGTACCAATGTAAATAGAGGAGAAGCTACTCAGAATGTACGCCGTACCACAGCAGGACGTGTAGTACGCTCCAATGACAATACGAATTCTGTTCGTCCCCGAACTACTGCTGTAAGAACACGTAACGGTGAAGCTGTAAGTACTCGTGAGGCTGCCGGTGTACGCTCCAATGGCAACTCGTATGTTCGTTCTACTGAAAGCCGTGGTTCTTCATACAATCGCCCAAGCAGTACACGTAGTAGCGTAACCAATAGTTCTGCTTCATCTTATCAACAGAGAAGTTCATCGGCTACCAATG
>CAZFDP010000246.1:0-3040 GCA_964518185.1 uncultured Phocaeicola sp.
ATAAATGATTTATCGGTTCAAAATTAGTTGTGTTGTGTCCACTTTTCCGGGACAAGCAGAGAAAAGGTTAAAAGTGGATTTGTTGAAATGAAGAATTCTTTATCTGCTATCGTTGGTTTTTAATTGTAAGAGAATCTTTTCTTCTATGTCTTCAAGATAGTTGCAACGTCCATATTTACATATTCCGAATCTTGTCTGGTTTAGTTCTTTACAATGTATACGTTCTTCTTCTGTATTTTCTCTGAATGGACAGGATAGGGATGCCAATTCGATTATACTGTGTATTGTCTTACGTTGGCCATCTTTTATGCCTTGATTATATGCATCCGTTAATTCTTTCGCTACACGTTTGGCATCTCTTGCCTCTCTTTTAGCATTTGTCATATTGAAATAGAACTTATCAACCAGTTCAAGTTCATTAGGGCTTATTTTCTGTTTATGTATCCATGGAGCAGCTTTTTCAACATTAGGTGACATCCAGTGTTCATCAACTGTAAGCAAGCCGGCATAGTCGGGAACTTCATCCGTTGTGACCAAACCTTTAGGTACTGCATAAAAGAACTGATTGGGTTTAAGTATATATTTCCCATCCTGTAAATATCGATGTTTTCCTGCTTTATTTTTCAAATCCGCTTTGAAATCCGCTCTGCTGACCTTTATTTCGATTTCCGTCCAATAGCCGGATTTAGATAGGAAGAGAATATCACTTTCCCATCCGAACACATAGAGATTCTGTAGAACAAATCGTGGTGTAGACCGAAAGAATACCAACTTCTGTTGCATCAGTTCTTCTGTCCATTTGACCGGTTCCTGTTTTCTTCTTATACCCATTTTATGCATTAAAAATATTATAATCTACATCAACAAATCTTTCCGAGAGGATGTCACGGTTAATATTCAGAAATTCTACAAAGCTATTTTTCAGGTAGATTTTACATCTGATGTCATGTCCGAGATTTTTCATCGTATTGAACATATCTATTAACTCTTCTATATTATAATCCTTTTTACCGCTCATCAGACCGACCTTAAAAAGGTCACAACAATCAGTTGTCTGTTGGATACACTCGAAACTTGCCATTGGGTCAACCACTGGTTCGATACTGGCAAAGGTTCTGTATCCCATTTGATGTAATATCCGCATGGCTGCCATCCGTTCACTATTGGAAGAAGCACCTGGTTCAAGCTCATCACATCCGGTCAATGTAAAACCAAAAGCTATCTTTTTTCGTTGTTCCATTTCCAGAAGACTCCAATATTCGTCATCAACGAATTCTGTTCTTTTGGTTAGGATTTGTACAGGAACCCCTTTGTTCAGAGCCAAATCAACACACTGCATTGTAAGAGATTTAGTTTCAGGGAGCATGGGGTCACTGGTGAATGTGAAGAAGATGCCATCTGACCGCAATTCAGTCAAGTTGTGTTCAAGTTCTGAAGAGAAAATGCGAAATGCATCTTCTGTATTCTTGAAACACTTCTTCAATTTCGGTCTCCCCTCCCACAATCGTCCTAAAAATCCTGTCTTACAATAACAATAGCTACAATTATTGGAACAACCTAAGTAGAAATTGCAAGCCCATTTACTGTATTCTCCGGCTTTCCCTGCCGGGTTATATATTGCTTTACCATTAAACATATTTATTACTATCGTTTTCTCCCATTTAATTCCTTTTCCACTACAATTTTATCATCAAAATATATTTTAGCTAATGAAGCAACATATTCTTTTAATTTTTCTTCCTTACCTTCTTTCTTTAGTTTATCATAAGTTTGCACCTCCTTTTCTGATAATCTAACCGATAATTGTTGTACTCCATCAACCTTGCAACGAATTGTTCCCCCTTCATTCCGTTTCCCAATAACAATATCAGTAATTTTTCTTTTCTCCTCCGTCTTTACAACAGAATATTGTGTTGACCTTTCCGCCATCTCTGATAATGTCAAAGGAGTAGAATTGACCAAGTCATAGAGCACACGATTGGACACCTCTTCCAACGACTGAAAGCGTTTCATGCTGAAAAGTTTGGTTGTCACCCAGTCCCAGAAAGTATTCAATGCCTCTTTCATCTTGAAGAGCAATTGGTTCGCTTGATAATCCATATCCTGCGACTCCTCTCTCAATACCTTTTGAGCTTGTCTATCAAGCAGTACAGAATTGTTCTGTTCACTACGTCGGGAAAGCACCTCACTGACTACCATATCCTCGTCATCGGCAATATCTGCATAGTTGGCATCATCTTTGACATCCCGCCAGAGCGGGTCTTGGCGCATAATATCCTTAACGGACTGCCAACCTCCGGGATTGCCGTACATCATGGCATTCGACCAAAGGTGGGTATATTCGTGAATCATTGTTTTAGGATTCAGCCCGTCCTTGGTCAGGTATATCTTACCATTCGAAGTCCAGCCATAAATAGTGCCGGACTTGTCTTTCAACCATTGCCCATTAACCTCTTCTTTTATTGCAAGTCCTGTATTGTCTTTATAAACACCTGTCAACAATGCTTCTTTTAAAGAAAGTATTATATCAACCAAAGGTAATCCGTAAGCTTTACGTAAATCTATAGAATTATAATAGAATTCCACTATATGAGCATTGCCATTATTATTTATACCTTTGTTTGGTGAGCTTGTTATTACAATACTCAAACCCTCTTTTTCATTGACATCATCAAAGTTAGAAACGGTAGCATTATGATTACTTAGTCGAATGGAAATAATCTGTCCGCCCACCGTTTCATATAATCCATATTGACTGCTACGTCCTTTATCTGGCATATTAAGAACTTTTGCCAAATCACCTATAATAGAAATAGGGCGTTTTATATATTTTTCATTATAATCTTTTGCAAGTTTCTCCAAATTTTTTAGTATCTTTGCACCATCAGCACTTGAAACGACTGTAGGATGATGTTTCTCACGAGAAGCGGACACGGTTTCAGGTGCTTTTTCCTTTTTGCTAAATTCCATCTGCTCACCTGCTACCTTTGACATACTCCCGTCCCTGAAGGACCGGGATTCGGTTGTCACTGGGAGGCGC
>CAZFDP010000247.1:0-3039 GCA_964518185.1 uncultured Phocaeicola sp.
TTATGAGCGCACCAATGTGTATTCCATTTTTAAAAGACAAAGTATCGACACAGAGTTACTCGTCCGTATTTCTCATATCCTTCACCATAACTTTTTCAATTATTATGAGCAAGAGGTACAAGAGTGTGATTAATATTCAACACTTTCGTGACTTATTGCCACAGGAGTCACATAAACATTTACAATGCATATCATTACTTTTGTAATTATAAGGACAATCCGAAAACCTTTAAGAGAGTAGGAGTCAATTCATAATAATTATTATTTATGGCAAATATAAACGAAAATGTAAATGTTATTGTAACACGTTCTCCCAAAAGCATGGGAATCAGTATTGCACTCACTTTATTCTTTGGCCCATTAGGCATGTTTTATTCCACTATAATCGGTGCTATCATCATGAGTATCATAACCTTAATAGTAGGTATATTCACTATGGGTATTGGTCTTATCGTTATTTGGCCTATCAATGTTATTTGGGCCGCCATTGCTACTAGTTCCTACAACAAAAAACTGATGAAAGGTAACATTTAACACTCAGCCTTATATTTTAGAATTTTTACCAAAGGAGATTTCCTTTGCCAAAGAAAATCTCCTTTTATATTTTACTACGTCAAATTATGGCTAAAAGAACATTTCTGCATACTCCTTATGTCAAAATCACCAATGAATATGCCATATTCAATTCGAGTTGGAAGGTAGATATAAAGAAAGTGAATGCAGTATTCGTTACCAGACAAGAGACAAATCGACGTTATCCCATCATATCCGGTATTTCCTGCCTCCTTATTGGGGTAATGTCCGGATTATCCTTTTTCTTTGTTTCAGGCTTTTTCTGTTTAGTTTGGTTACTGCTTATAAAGACTCGCTATACATTGAGAATCAAGACCGGAAACGGAGAAATACGTCCCATTCAATCTACCAACGTCAGAGAATTGAAAGATATAAAAACGGCTATAGAAAAAGCCATGTTTCATGAAGAGGAAGAAGAAAAGGTCGAACAAATTCTGCTTCCCGCCATTCTCAATGATTAATCATGCCCAACATCAGTATTGTCATTGCAGGTGGAAGTTCAAAAGGCGCCTATCAAATCGGATTTTTCAAAGCTTTAGCCAAAAGAGGATTATCGGCTTTCATCACTTCTGCTTCGGCTACTTCCATTGGTGCGGTTAACACGTATGCCTTTTTAAACGGGAAATTGGATTTGGCAGAAAAGCTATGGATGACGATTGATGTAAAAGGTATTTGGAATTTCCGCAACAAAATTACAAAAGAAGGTGTATTAGACAATATTTTCTTCAAGTTAATCAAAGAAGAAGATTATATCCCTAAAGATTTCTATATATCTCTGAGCGAAATGTCAACCATGACCGCCCACTATTTCAATCTTAAAGGGAAAATGAACAACGAGAAAAAGAAATTACTGAAAACAACCATATCCATTCCCTTACTAACCTCCGCCCCACTTCATTACAATAACAAGATTTATTTTGATGGTGGGGTTACAGACAACATTCCCTATTCTCCCATAAAGAAAAAGAAAAGTGATATTGTGTTCATTGTTCACTTTACTCCCGGATACCAAATACCCGTGGATGATACAAAGAAAATCATTGAAGTCAATTTCGGCAACAGCAAGCACTTCATCAAAGGTAATTTCAATTATCAACAAAATCAAGTAAGATACATGATTGAAGAAGGAGAAAGGTTTACTTTACAGATTATCGATGAATATATATCAGATTTCCAATCATCATCCACAAACAGAACCGTGAAAGATTTTTACTATTACCTCTCCGGAGCACGACTTTTGTCTATACTTAACCATATCCTTAAAATAGGAAAAGATAAACGCATGTTATTTATCAGATACTTGAAAAAAATTTTGATTGCAGATAAAAGTATATCAAAGAAGTAATGCCAAAAACTTTCCTTATATCGGTAGTAGAGTTATTTATCATTACTTAATATTCACCCGATAATACTCCAACAAAACTTTATAGCGATCCTGCGCAGTCAAACAAGTGTCTCGCAAATACCCTTTGATTCCTGGCCATTGTTGAAGGCCACGATAGTAAAACATCTTCAAGTCGTCGGTAATGATGAACGGAATGTGACCGTTCGCCATACATTCCTTGAACATTATGAGTCGGCCTACACGACCATTCCCATCTTGGAAAGGGTGAATACACTCGAAATGATGGTGCAAGTCAAGAATATCGTCAAAGGATTTCTGCTTCTTAGCGTTGTACTCCTTGAGTAAGGCTTTCATTTCCTTGCCAACATTTTCGGGTAGAGTGGTTTCTCGTCCGCCTACTTCATTGGGTAAACGCTTGTATTCACCTACAACAAACCAGTCTTTTCGACTATCAGTAGTACCTGATTTCAAAATTTGATGCAACTCCTTAATGAATGTTTCCGAAAGTTTTTCTTCGGCCCGTTCGATGATGAGGTCAATACATCGGAAGTGGTTGGTAGTTTCTATGATGTCGTCCACATTGATGCTTTCATCAGTTACTCCAATAGTATTTGTCTCAAAGATATAACGAGTCTGTTCATGAGTTAATCGACTTCCCTCAATGTGATTGGAATTGTAAGTAAGGTCGATTTGTGTACGATGGTAGATACCTCCTTTTAGATGCATCTTCTTTTGTTCTCGGAGGATGGTGAGCAAAGGCATCACTTTCTTATCGGATACCTTGCGTGAAGGCAATACAGCATCGTAGGGTATATTCCATGTCTTACCCGTCAAAAATACACCTTCTATCTTACCCGTTGCACAATAATTGCGTGCTGTACGTTCCGATATATCGTACTTCTTGGCAAATTCTGCTACTGAAATATATTTCATCTTCTTTTGTTATCGGCAAGTTTGTTGATTGAAAGTAACTGCAAATATAGCATTTCTTGCCGATATCGGCAAGAAACAAAAACATAATAGTCTCTAAAATTACAAAAAAAACAATTTAGTTCTCAGATATGCCTTCAGTGATTTCAGCGCAACGTAAGTTGTTCATTCATAGATTGTATGGCTGAACT
>CAZFDP010000248.1:0-2953 GCA_964518185.1 uncultured Phocaeicola sp.
TATATACATCTAAAATCAAAAAGACTATGAATACATCTAAAGCAAAAAAGAGTGTACAAATCGGTATCGGTGGCGTAGTAGTAATCGGTATCCTTGTGTTGTGTCTTACAATGTTTGCCGTCGAACGTATTGATTCGGGACAGACGGGGATTATTGTGAATTTGGCAGGTAGCGAACGAGGGGTAGACGATGCCAAAGTAGAAACCGGATGGGTGTTCTACAACCGATTTACCAAGCAGTTGTTCGAATATCCGGCATTTGCCCAAATAGTAGATTATGAACCATTCGATATTCAAGATAAGAAGGGAACTATTTTCAAGACCGATCCAACCATTGAATATTACATCGAACGTGAAAATGCCAAAGTGGTTTTTCTTCGTTATCGAAAGACAACCCGTGAATTGGAACAATCGGTTATTCTCACCGAAGTGAAGAATGCTTATAAGGACATTGCCGGATTGTACGAAACAGATTCACTTATCAATAATCGTCCGGCTTTCGAAAAAGAAGTGGAAACATTGTTGATCGAACGCCTTAGCCAACGAGGATTTACGTTTAGTAACATCCAGTCTTCCGTAAAACCGAATGATGTTCTTCAAGCAGCTATCGACGAAAAGAATACCGCTGTACAGAATGCCTTGAAGGTAGAAAACGAAAAGAAAGCTGCCATAGCCGAAGCCGAAAAGGTTGTGGCTGCCGCCAAAGGTAAGGCCGATGCTAACCGCATCTTGCAAGAATCCATTACACCTGAACTTATCCGACTGAAAGCAGTGGAGAAATGGGATGGAAAGTTGCCGCTTTCTACCAGCGGAAATACATTGCCTTTCCTGGAATTAAAATAAAAGAAACTTTTCTTCAGAAATGTTTGTTAATTATTCGCAGGATATACCTTTGAATTACTTTTTATGTTAACTTTGCGGATATAATCGCAATAAATGAAAAATATCATCATACTCATAGCGTTCTTGACACTGTTTCTCCTTGGAGGAGAAGCAGTGAAAGGACAGTCCTTCGAACGTGAAGGGGTGGAGTATGTGTTGCCTTTATCTTTGGAGGAATGCGACGGAAGTGAAAATGTCTTTCAGGCTGCATCCGAACGTTTCCATAGTAGTATGATATTGTGTGATGCCCAGTCTATGGCCCGTCAGCTGAAAGTTCGTAGTGAACGGATGATTCGGCTAAGTGTAATTCAAAGCAAATGGGCGTCCAAGGCTTTGATGCGTAATGCCGTTTTGTGTAAGGACGAACTTACCCATCATGTTTCCCAACAGTTTACTTCTATCCGCCGTCAGTCCTGGACGGTAATGTCTGAATACTATGTTTTTGGTATAAGACATATCTTGATTTAGTAGATTCTTTTGTTTCGTTTGTTTGTTCTCCATGACGTAATGCTGTGATGGAGTATGAATTATTATAGCCCATTATAAACAAAAGAATTACTTTATGAATAAAACTGCTATTACGGATGCCCGTTTATTGTGTGCATCACATCCGCATATCACCAAACATACCAGTGTCTTTTCATTGGTAGTATCTTCTATCATTGCTTTGGCGGGAATAACTGTTATCCTTATTGCTTTAGGCTTGAATCAAACGGCTTCTACTCTTTGCATGAGTCTGCTTACGGCTGGTACCATTTTGTTGTTGATTTCCGTATACCGTTTCTTTTGGAAGAGTAAGGAGATGGTCTATTTGCCTACCGGTAGTATCGTTAGAGAAGGAACTTGTTATTTGAATATTGACGATTTGCAGCCAATGCATGAATTGTTGGAACAGGGGGGATTTGAATCATTAAAAAATGTACAGATTAAGATGAGCGGTAATGCCCGTTTGGACTATATGATATCCAGGGACGGTAAGTTTGCTGCAGCCCAGCTCTACCGTTTCATCCCGTACAATTACGAGCCGTTTTCCCGTGTGTATTATTACACAGAAGCCGACGCAGTCTCGTTTATCCGCCGATTGAATACAGGAAACTTTTGATTTTTTAATATGACTCTTTATGTTATGAATAAGGGGGATACTGTCTGTGAAGATAGGTCTTCCTGCTTAAGACGTTAATGTGATAAATTGTTGGGTGGGGTTAGTCGTTGAGATTGGCCCCATTTTTTAAAGTTTTAACTAATTGCAGACTGATGGATATGAATGAAAAGTGTACTTTTGTCTGTATAAAATAGAAAAGAAGATGAAGAAATTGATTGTTGTCATTCTATCGATGGTTACATTGACTTCCTGTTATACCACTCGGATGCAGGGAAGCCCCGCGGCTGTATCGGCCGGTGCCTCTATCGGGGGTGTATTGGGGTCTATTGTAGGCGACCGTGCCGGAGGGTATCATGGTTCGCAGTTCGGGGCCTTGCTTGGTACTGTAGCCGGAGCAGCCATTGGCAATGCAGTGACTACCCCTAAAAAAGAGAAAGTCTATACGGAGGAATATTCTCAGCAGGAGAATCAACCTTCCGAATCTTATTATGCCCCTTCGGGTTTGCAGATAACCAACATCCGCTTTATTGACGAGAACCGGAACCAAACCATTGATGCGGAAGAAAAATGCAAGCTGATATTCGATATCGTGAACGATGGTGAAGTAGCTGCCTATAATGTTACTCCGATTGTAGAAGAAGTGTCGTGCATGAAGCACATTGTAATATCTCCTTCGGCTCAGATTTCTTATATGCCGGTGGGTAACCGCATCCGTTATACAGCTGTAGTGCAAGGCGAAAAAAGATTGAAGACCGGTGAGGCCGTATTCCGTGTCTATACATCCGAGAGTAATGGTGCACTCAGCGATGCTCATGAGTTTGCCATTCCTACTTCCAAGAGAAACAAATAAAGATTAATATTTATGTCATTCTGACGACCATAGGGAGGAAGAATCTGAATACAATATGTGAATGTAATCAGATTCTTCGCTTCACTTCGTTGCACTCAGAATGACACGTACTTGGTAGGT
>CAZFDP010000249.1:0-2892 GCA_964518185.1 uncultured Phocaeicola sp.
GCGGATGGAAATTCATCTTCACTTCACTGTCTATCACTTTAAAGTTCTTCAAATCGGTTGTTTCCGTAAACTGATATTTACCTCGCATATAGACATCGTACATCAGAATATACTTGTCCTGACCTATCAGTTTGAACGTTCCGGCACCTTCCACCGCATCCTTAGTCTGTTGTTTGTAATCATCTTGTTCTTCCCACTGACCGGAAGTCAATGATTTGGTTGTAGCCACCTTAATGCCATTCCCATGACCTTCGGTCTTATAGAACATGTGATACTCTCCATCCTTGTACACAATGTCACCATCAATACAAGATTTTCCATTCTTCGGTAAGAACAATGGTTTCGGTTCACCTTCCAAATCGGTAAAGTCATCGTTGGCATACGCATAATAAATGATGTCTGCTCCATTGCCATGCAACATTGACCAATACACCATATATTTACCGGCTTCTGCATCATAAACAGTCTGAGGTGCCCATACTCGTTTCAATCTTTCCTGGCCAGCATATTTCTTCTGCATATTGATAACCGAATGACTCCAGTTTACCAAGTCTGTAGACTTCAGCATTACCATGGCGCGATTGGACGACCAACCATTATCTGACACCATATCCGTCAATACCATATAGAATGTCTTACCATCTTCACAACGGAGAATATGCGGGTCGCGTACTCCACCTGTAGAACTGATAACCTTTGAATCGAGTACAGGCTTATTGTCATTCAATGCCCAATAGGAATACCCATCCATACTCACGGCATAACATACCGCTTCCTGGCTGATATGATTTCCGGTGAAATACGTAAACAAATAGGCCACACACTGGTCTTCCACCGGGTTTGCTGCTTGCACCCCCATCCCATTCAACGATAAGGCACAAGCTAATGTAGTCAATATTTTCTTCATATATTTATCTTTAAATTATTTACGGAATCATGGGCGATAAGGTTTACCCAATACCAACTTGTCGCCCGATAAATCCACTTCGAACAAATGTGGAATACGAACATATCTTCCATTTACATCTTTATGGCTATGTACTGACATCAACCATTTGCCTTCCAAGGTTTGGAACAACATGCCATGTCCATAGTTGGGAGGCGTGATAGGTTCCGGTTCATGCACCCATGGTCCATCCAGAGTTCCACTTTCCGAGTAAGCCACTCCTTGTGTATAATCCTTATAAATCCAGCTGGTCCAAATCATACCCAAACGACCGGTACCGGTCTTGAACAACCATGGGCCATCAGTTACCTTGTTGAAAATTTCTTTTCCATCTTCCATTTCCTTACTCCAAGGAGAGTCACTGGCCTTGAACAAAAGTTTACCCTCACCAACCGAACCGCTCAAGTCGGGTTTCAATTCTATTTTTTCAATCGTGCCATTCCAATTCTGCAACCATTCGTAGCAATACACCATGTAGGGCTTACCATCTACATCCACCCAGAAAGTACCATCCAGTGTAGGCATGTGTGCCGGCAAGTAAGTAGGGTCCTCCATCGGCCTGTACGGCCCTTCGGCCTTGTCACTTACCAATACATGACTGGCACGACGAGGTATGACATTTCCTTTTACAGAGTCTATACGGACTGCATTGTTGGTAAACGTAGCGAAATAGTAATATTTATCCTTGTACTGATGAAGTTCGGCTGCCCAAATTTGCGGTCTTTTCCCCATCCATGAAGAAGGATTGGTTGCAGCTACTTGATAAGGTCCTTCCCACAGAGCCAGATCCTTGCTCTTCCACAACAAACCGCCTGTACCGGTCATATAATACATATTGGTTTTCTTGTCAGCCAGAATACAAGGATCACTCAATCGAATGGAGTCCAATGGAATATTTGTTTGGAAACGACGAGTCTTTTTGGGTTTATCTGCTTGCTCTTTCCAATAGTTTTCCAATCTTTCAGCCTCTTCCTTGGTAATTTGAATCACCGAACCGTGTTTGGGCGACTGGAAATTCACAGCTTTCATCACTCCTTCATTGAAATGTCCTAAATGAGTAAAATTCTTAAAGTCGGTTGTTTCTGCAAACCCAAAATTATGTGGACGAATACTGAATATATCATACATTACCACCCACTTGTCTTCACCGATACGTTTCCATACATTCGGAGCCTCACAAGCTCGTGGTTCAAAGTCAATCCAGCGTTCCTCGAACTGATAGCCACCATTGATGGAATCAGACATAGCCATCTTTACACCACTCTCCCCTGTTTGTGCCACATACATCATACAGAAACGTCCATCAGGCAATGCGGTAATATCGGCATCCAAAGTCTGTACTTCCGAATCCGGATATTCAAACAAGAGTTTGGGTTCTGTCACCAATCGGGTAAAATCATCATCGGTATATGCATAATACAATTGGCTCTTTCCATTGCCGATACGCATGGTAAAATAAATCATCATCTTACCTTCCTTGGCATCATATACCGTTTCGGGTGCCCAAGCACATCCTATATCACCGAATTTTTCCGGATAAGCTTTGTCTACACGTACGTTGCTACGGGTCCAGTTAATCAAATCATACGATTTCATCAATACCAGTCCGCGATTATTTCCCCAGCCATAAGCATCGCCATCACGGTCCCATAAAGTCTTACGAATCCCTTCACGCTGTGCAAAGATGTGCAAGTCGGTCATTGCCAGATAAAAGGCTCCATCAGGTCCACGAGTAATGTGCGGGTCACGGATTCCTCGTTGCTCAGCAATCGTATCGCCGGCAATAACAGGATTACCATCATTCACCGTCGTAAATGTATACCCATCATGACTGGTAGCCATAAACAAACTGTGGGTAGGATCACTAAAGAACACAAAAAGATAGGCTCCCATGTCTTCTTCTGTCAATTGCTTCTTTCCTGTGGTACAGGAAGCCAAGGCTGCCA
>CAZFDP010000250.1:0-2881 GCA_964518185.1 uncultured Phocaeicola sp.
GGTACTTCGGTTGCGAAGGCTGCTTGTCAGATTATGGAGATTATGTTGGAAGATTGATTCTTCTGACAATATATAATTAAGGTAAAAGGCTATCTAGTAGGGGTAGCCTTTTTCTTTGAATATATTAAGAAGATGTTATTCCCATATCAATAAAAATGAGTATTTTTGCCGTATTAACTGAAACCAAGATATTATGGCGAAAAAGAATCAATCAAATAGACTAACAACTCAGCATAAAGAATCAAAAGGAGTTGTTGGTATCTTTGGCGAAGAAGCAAAATTGCACGATATTGCCATAGGTGAAATTTCACATAAAGTTATTGAACAATTACAAAAAGATTTCCCTAAGCTTACTTTCAGATATAGAACAAGCATTACAAAACAAGAAATCAACGAGGCTTTACAGAAAGTTGATGTAGAATTGGGGCAGACACTTTTTGTCTCTAACTCAAATATTATTCCTGATGGAGGTGTTATAGAAGTACAAGATGACAACAACGAATGGAGAATTGTCTTGGTTTCTGAAGCCAAACATCAAGGCAAAGATATAGACAATATCAAAAAAGGTATTCAAGTTGGAACAAAAAGCGACCAAGACCTCATGGCAGCAGGTAATGCTATAGAGCGTTCACACAAAAATATAGCAGAGATTGCTAATTTGATGTTAGGCGAATCGCATTTCCCATATGTACTATTCCTTGAAGGCTCGAACTTCTTGACCGAGACTATCTCCATTACACGCCCTGACGGACGAGTTGTAACACTTGAATACAACTCTGGAATGCTGAATCGTTTGGACAGATTGACCGCAGCCAACTATGGTATGCCTATTAACACCAATCTTTGCGAAAACAAATTTGTTGCACATAAAGATAAAACCATCATGCTTCAAGCAACATCCATTTATACACAAGGAACAGGTGAACGATGGAAAGCGAATGAAATATTTGAAATAATGCTTGACATTTCAAAAACTTCCCTTCGCATATTAGGAAGTGATTTGTTTAAACAACTAACCAATCAAGAATAGATATGGCAAGAAATGCAACCAATACATTACTACAAAAAGCAAAGAAATCCAAAAGCGATGAATTTTATACAATGCTTACCGACATTGAAAGCGAATTACAACATTATGTAAATCACTTTCAAGGTAAAGTCGTTTATTGCAATTGCGATGACCCACGTATCAGCAATTTCTATCGTTATTTTGCAGAAAACTTTCACCAATTGGGACTTAAAAAACTTATAGCCGCTTGTTATAAAGAGTCACATAGGGATTTGTTTGAGATGAATGAAAATAAATTCGGTTTTTATTATTCATATACAGGTACTGAAAACGAACATTGTATCCCCACAGATGGAGACTTGAAATATTTTAAAGGCAACGGGGATTTCAGAAGCCAAGAAAGCATGGCATTATTAAAACAAGCAGATATTGTAGTTACAAACCCACCGTTCTCATTGTTTCGTGAATATGTAGCGCAATTGGTAAGATATGAAAAAAAATTCTTGATAATCGGTAACATCAACGCCATTACTTATAAAGAAATATTCCATCTAATCAAAGAAAATAAAGTATGGTTAGGAGTCAATCTTGGTAGAGGTATTTCTGGCTTTATTGTCCCCGAACATTACGAACTTTATGGTACCGAAACCCGAATAGACAATATGGGTAATCGTATTATATCGCCCAATAACTGTCTGTGGTTAACCAATATAGAGAATGCCAAACGTAACGAAGGTATTATTTTAACCAAACGTTATGTAGGCAACGAGTCTGCTTATCAACGTTATGACAATTATGACGGCATAAACGTAGACAAGACACAAGACATCCCAATGGACTATGAAGGTTTTATGGGTGTCCCAATTACATTCTTACACAAATTCAATCCTAATCAATTTGAAATAATCAAATTCAGGAAAGGGAATGATGAAAAAGACCTTTCTATCAATGGAAAGTGTCCTTATTTTAGAATCTTAATTAGAAACAGACTATTTACACATTAACTTTACATAGAATGGAAACTAACGATAATGCCGCGAAAATAAAATTTATGGAGTGCAAGATGTCAGGGCAGCCATACAAGTTTGTACTCCAACTTACAGGATACCAATTTATGTATCAAGTCCTCGAATTTAAAGACATGAACCAGTTCCACCAGTTCTGTCAAGCTAACACGGGGAATAAAGGAGAACCATTCATTCAAGTAGGAAGCCGTATGATAGCCCTACGTTTATCTTGTTGTTTTCAGAAATTTGAGTTGCGACAAGACAAGGTGGATGAACTAACAAAAATATATCACGAAACCACACGCGAAGCAGCAAAATGGTATGACAGTTTTTTGAATGAACAAGAAAATATAAATCAGAACAATATATGAAAATGAAAACAATAGGAGTTAAATATCTAAGAGCAAAAAACAAAGATGTTGCAGATGGTTTGGATTTGGTAGTACAAACTGAGGGAATGCAGTTAGTCGGTGTGGCGAGACTGTTTAGCCGAACAGACCGAGGTGAAGAAGGTAGAAGAATGTACTTAGAAGACAAGACAGAGCCTTATTTCTTCGCCAAAGCTGTAGGTTATCGAGTATATATCAGCCTACACAGCACATTGGCCGATCATTACACCCAAAAGGAAGTAATGGAAAACAAATACGAAATTCATCAGTACCTCCAAGAAATGGCTCAGTTCTATGCTGAGAATATGACCGAAGGAATGCGTCGTCAATATGCAGATATTACAACTCCATGATGAAAAAATCTCAAACAATTATACATAATAACTAAAGGGCTGATTAAGTCAGCCCTTTAGTTATTATAATTATTCCATTTCAATACCTCCTCCACCACCGGAAGAGCCACCATCCGAAGAACC
>CAZFDP010000251.1:0-2874 GCA_964518185.1 uncultured Phocaeicola sp.
GTTCATGGGCTATGCGATAGTTGCTGATGGCACGGATGGCCGGATAGCAACTGATGATTTCGCCGAAGCAAGTGGCTGCAGGGTCTCCATAATAGGCAGCTTCTACATCGGTAGCCAAGATGTGCCGCATTTGGGGTAGTTTGCTGATGAAGCGGGCTGCCAGGAAAGCGGCAGTCTCCCTCGAAGGCTCTTCACCACTAATCTTTAGTCCGTTGTTTGATTGCCCGAAACATAGTCCCGCCTGTATTTGTTCGGTCAGCAGATTATACAGATTTTCCACATTCACTCCGATGTGATAAGGAATGGTATGCTTGTTTACCGTTGACTTTCCAAAGTATCCGGGAAACAGGATGGCCCGCGACAAATCTACAATCTGTTGCAGGGATGCAGAAGAAGGCAACGGGTCGCCTTCCTTATGTTGGTGGAACAATCCCTTATACGACTGCTCTTCGGAGAGCTCGTCTACCGCTTGTGTCAAGATGTTGGAGTAATCAAATGAAGTCATAATCTGCAAATTTCGAGCAAAAGTAGAGAAAATACTTAGTATAAGCAACAAAAAGTATGATTATTGGAGATTATCTCTTATTTTTGCGGTAAATTAACAACTATGGCAAACAGTAAGAATCCCTTTGCCTTCAAGGCAAAACAAAATGGCAAGAAAAAACCCACCGGCAAAAGGGTGGGTAAGTCCAAGCCCGAAAAGGCCAATAACCAGTTGAATCGGCGAGTGAAGTAACGTGCTTGTTATTCAAATCGAATTATTTAATTTGAATAATCCAAAATAAATAATTATATTTGCAACAAACAATGTTGGCTTATGAAGAACCCTTTTATCATAACAGGAAAAATACCGGAAGAATATTTTTGTGACCGGAAGTTGGAGACACAAAAAATAATACTTTCCCTTACAAACGGTGATAACATTTGCTTGATGTCTTCGCGTCGTATGGGGAAATCCAAACTCATCCAGTTCTGTTACGACAAACCGGAACTGAATGATAAGTATTATACCTTTTATATAGATATTCTACATACCAGCAGTTTGGCTGAATTTACGTATGTATTCGGACAAAAGATATTCGAAACCTTACGCTCCCGCAATGAAAATATGTTAAGGACATTTATTCAGGGATTAAAGTCACTGAATGCAAAGTTTGGTTTTGATCCCGGTAGTAACATGCCTACCTTCAGCATCGAGTTGGGCGATATTGTACGTCCCGAATACACATTGAATGAAATATTCAAATGTCTGGAGGAAGCCGACCGCCCTTGTATTGTGGCTTTTGATGAGTTCCAGCAGATATGCAGATATCCGGAAAAGAACATTGAAGCGTTGTTGCGTTCGCATATCCAGCATTTGGGTAATGTAAACTTCATTTTTGCAGGAAGTGAGCGGCATCTTATTTCTGAAATGTTTCTTTCATCGGCAAAACCTTTCTATAACAGTACACGACAAATGGAGCTTTATCCCATTGTGCCCGAAGAATATATTCCCTTTGTAAGCAAATGGTTTCAAGCATATGGGAAAGAGATTGGAACAGAAGATATACAGAAAGTATACCGGTTGTTCGAAGGTAATACTTATTGCATGCAGCGGACTTTTCACGAAGCATTTATCAACACTTCTCCTGATGAAGTCTGTACATCGGACATCATTCAAAAATCCATAAGTGATATCATAGAAGACAACAGCCATGCATATAGCCGTATATTATCGCAAATACCTACAAGGCAGAAAGAATTACTATATGCCATTGCCAAAGAAGGGAAAGCCGATAAAATAACGGGTGGAGCTTTTATTAAAAGGCATGCTCTTTTATCGGCCAGCTCTGTACAAGCAGCCATGAAAAAACTTCTTGAGCTGGACTTGATTACTGTAGAGAATGCATCGTTCACTATTCCCGACCATTTCTTGTTGTTGTATATAAAGAAACTGATGGGCGAGGGATAATCATTCAAAGTCCAAGCCCGAAAAGGCCAATAACCAGTTGGACCGGCGGTTGAAGTAACACGCTTGTACTCTCATAATGGGTGAGAGTACAAGCGTCTGATATTGCCCTAATTATATGCTTTAACTAATCGTTTTTATTTGTCATCCCCATTTATAACTATAATCACTGAATAGTTACGGTGTGCAAGATGAAATTTATCTTTGCTTGTATAGAGATTACCACTTTACCTTGGGAATATCTGCTTTTGGAAAAGCTAAACGGAAACCTTCAAGAATATCCTTACGAGGAACTTCTGAATACTTTATACCATTCTCTATGCAGGTCATGGCAGCCAATATACGAGCCATAACGGGGGCACCATTGGGTGAATCGGGACGGCAGAGACATTCAACCCCACCTTGATTTACCAAAATACGAAGTACATTATGAATGTAGGCAGTAGTATCATTTCCATCACCAGGAGGTGCCCAACGGTGGATAATGTTGCACAAGTTGTATGTTTCGTCTTGTTCCAGAAAACGTAGACGATAGGTTTCCATCAGCTTCCAGGCAGCACGATAGCCCATAGGCATGGAAGTGAATGTTACGAAATCAGGGTCGGTTTGTTCTTTGGTACGACCAGTCCAACGGCTTACACCGTGACGGATGTTCAGGGGGTTGTTGTTACGGAACCCACGAGATTTAATTTTCTTCTTATTCATAGTTCTTATTATTTAGTTTTGCGTGTAACCGGTTATCACACTGCAAACTAAACCATAAGTTTCTGAATACGGAAGGATTTCCTGTAGGAGGGAAAATAGAAAGGAACAAGTGAAACTTTCCGTGAATGTTCCGGTGAATGTTTTTATTTTTTCGGCTCTCTTTTTATCTTTTCCACTTTGTTGGCCTCCAATATTTCCAACAGTCGGACGGCGACATTGTA
>CAZFDP010000252.1:0-2866 GCA_964518185.1 uncultured Phocaeicola sp.
TACTTTTTCGGATACTTACATCTGTAATCCAGCTGTTACGTTACAATTTCTGCAACTGTAAAAAAAGACTGTCAACTTTTGGTTGGCAGTCTTTTCATTATTAAGGAACAATCACGCTTTCTTCATATTCCCCACCATCTTCCCATTCTTTAGGAGTAACAGTGGTTACATCCAATTTGAAGTTAGGATTATAAACAGGAAAAGACAGAATATCTTTACCGTGCCGAACAACGGGGGCGGATGATGGCAGCAACCATCAAACCGTGTATCTCACTTAAGAATGAATGTCCCATCGAGGGACATCCATTCTTGCCGAACAACGAGAACGGACTCCTGCTGTCCCATCCGGCTAAAGTGTCAAGCCGAACAGTAGGGAATAGGAAAATGCGTAAACACCTCCAGTACGGAAAGGGAAAAGGTGTAAACCTATTCAGCTAATGAAGCAAAAAACCGTCTACCGAAATCAGGAAAAGACACTGTCCTAAAACGCCTCTATATTCCAAGACTGGCAATATTTATTCCAAGACTAGCAATATATATTCCAAGTCTTGGAATATACATTCTATCCTCGTACTAATTTTTGGCCATCCGCTTGAGCCGTAAAAAAGGATGGGGAGCATTGCTCTCTTAAGCTTCGGCTTACCGTAACTTATGATAAACCGAAGCTTAAGTTACGATAAATTTTATCATCACTTAAGACCGGCATGGGGCATCAGTGATGACCCACAAAAAAGCATCGGTTTGTTTCAAGAAAAGAAAACGACGTTTTCCATGAAACAAACCGATGCTTTATGATGCGTAAAACGATGTTTTACCAATTGTAACTCAACCCGAAGGTGAGCATTTCCTTAAATTGAAAATAAGTCTTATTGTCTTCTGAAAGGGTAACACCATCGTCGAAACGAGTATGGAAGAATATCTTGGTAGACAAATAACGACTAACTTGGAAGTTCAAGGTATTTTCCCAGTTGGCTATCACTTTCTTGTAAGTAGTAAAGTAATCGAACTTGGAAGTCCATGAAATGTTCTTAGTAAATGCCCAATCCAAATTGGCCGTAATCTTAGAACCGAACATGTGAGCAATTGTCTTATCGGCTTCCACATTGAAAGCGGTCCGGTCGTAAATCTTATCATCGTTTATATACACAAAGGTGTACGACAAAGGTGATCCCATGACAGACAAGTTGTATTTCTTTTTATTCAACTTATAGTCCAAACCGAGGGATACATCCAATTGGGCCGGTGACAAGAAGTTAGAAATCAAATCGTTGGTATTGGTCTTGTAATTCGAGAAGAACTGAGTCTTGAATTCAGCAGCCAATGTATAATACAAGTTCTTGATGGCTCGTACACCCAACTTACTATTCAAACGGAAAAGGTCGGCATTGGTCTTATAACTATGTACCGTATCTGATGGTGCAGTAATGAAACCGATTTTAATTTCCAATGAATTATCGAATTGTATTTTCTGTTGGTCATCGTAATTGGCGGTCAGCTTCAATTCACCCATCAAAGCATTAGTACTTTCACCACCCTGATACCAGTTGTCTGAAATGCCATGTTGTGAGAATTGCAATGACGCTTTACTTGTCTTCTTCCAGAAGTTGGGCTTCAGTACGACTATTTCTGTATCTGTGCCCGTATTATCGGCCACCGGATTTTCGGCCTTCATGTATTCCTTTACCTTCTCTTTTTTCGGTCCACTGGGCACTTTACTTTCGTCGAAAACTTTCATATCGGCCAAATAAAGCTCGTTTCCTTTTACACGGTCGGGATATTGCATATAATACTTCAGAAGAAGATTGTTCACCCAACGGTCGGCCTCAGCTTTTGTTTCCAATTGAGGCAATTCAAAACGTTCAATCGTATCCGACAGGACCTGATACAAAGAATCTGTAGCAGTCATTCCTAACTTTTTTCCGGGTTGCCAATCGATGCCGAAAGCTTGGTCGATGACCGAGGTATAATAAGTGGGGGGCACAAACAGTTTGTAGAAATCCGGGTTCGGACGCATACGACGGGGAACCGGAATATCCAAATCTTCCCATACACGGAAATGGGCATAATAAGAAGCTCTCAAATTATTTAAAGAATCCTTAAAGGCAGTCATTACCGGATTTTCATGAGCTACACTATCTGTAACCTGATGTTTTACACTACCCGTAACATGATTCTGTGCAGATGCTGTCAACAAGCAAACAGACAGCAACAGGGTTATCGTAATCTTTTTCCTCATATTATATAATGTAGTTTTTTTCAATTTCTGCAAAATTACATTTATTTTTTCGGACTACAAAAGCATCGGCCTACTTTTCCTATAAGGCCAAAGATATTTTTGAAGCAACACTCTACAAATTCGGAAAAGATTTTGTAATTTTGCACCTTTGATTATATAAAGATTAGATTATTAACTATAAACGAATAGAAATGGACAAAAACACGTTAGTGGGATTCCTTCTGATTGGTGCAGTATTAATAGGTTTCAGCATTTGGAACCGTCCCAGCCAAGAAGAAATGGAGCGTGCGCGCCATTATCAGGATTCCATTCAGGCAGCAGCCCTACAAGAAGCGGCTAAGCTGGAAGCGGAAATGGCCGCACAAAGCCAACAGGCTTTGGTTCTAGACTCAACCTCTTTATTCTTTGGTGCCAACCAAGGAACCGAACAGTTTACTACATTAGAAAACAATCTGGTTAAGGTTACTTTCTCCAACAAGGGAGGCCGTATAGTTTCGGCAACCTTAAAGGAATATAAAAACCAGCAAGGCGAACCGTTGGTATTGTTCAACGAAGAAGAATCGGCCATGAACTTGGCTTTCGAAGGAAAGAATGAAAACATCCTGACCGAAGATTTGTTCTTCCAACCTT
>CAZFDP010000253.1:0-2857 GCA_964518185.1 uncultured Phocaeicola sp.
GTTGTCCCCAGGCATCGTAGGTTGCCTTGAAGGTTTCCGTACCGTTGGCATCCACCAATTTGATGATACTTCCCAAGTGGTCGGTACAGGGGTAATACACCTTATCACTTGCATTGCTCTGTTTTACATAGAGGGCTGCCAGTCCGTTACCGCCATGGATGTAGTAATACTGTTTGGTCACACCATTTTCCGTTACCTTTTCATAGTCACCGGCATAAAGAGTGGTACGAACTGTGGTAGAACCGTTCTTCAATACCGACTTCCAGCGTTGCAAGTCTGTACCATAAGTAATGTCCAACTGATAGCCGTTTTGAGTGATACTTGCCGCCTTGTCAAAAGCCGTGTAGGTAATACTCTGGGTATTCGCATCAATCAAACTACTACTGTTGGTGACACCTGTCACGGCATGAGGCTTCGTACCATAACTGTATGTACCGATTCCGGTCTTGCTTGTAATGTTACCGTTTGCTCCGTAGGTTAGGGTCATGGCAGTGGTGCTTCCATGTTGGATGCTAACCAGTCGGTCCACATTATCGTAACCGAAGGTTTCGGTCTGGCTCAGCATACCGCTTCTTGAAGTCAGGTTGCCGGTAGTGCCATTGAAGGTATAGCCCATGTTGTGAAGCAAGGTGCTACCCTTCAACATCCGCTGGCTTGTCAATAACCCTTGGTTGTTCCGTTCCTCGATAGAGGTCAATGTGCCTCCCAAAGTTGCAGTGTACTTCAATCCGTTGTTGCTCGCAAATTCCCAAACCTTGGCTGATATCTAAAATGTTTATAATAGATATAAAGAATCCCGTTTGAAGAGTAACCAACAAACGGGATTCTTTATACCGATTTAATCATTATTGAAATGGATTTTATTCCAAAGTCTTTCCTTCAGCCATTATTTTTTTTAAATTTTCCACATAGATTCCATAATTAATGGAATCCTTGTCCTCAATTGGGGTTGATGAGATATCCCAAAAGCAATCATCGTTTGCTTGTATTTCTTCAAAAGATGCTTTATATAATTCTTTATAATGTTCCAAATAATTCAAAGCAAATTCTCTATTACCTTGTATATATGACATGACAGGTATTAAAAATGATTTCGTATCCCTACAAATATAAGGGTCGTTTATAATAGCATCAATCATAGTAGCCTTATTCGACAATTTTTCGAGATAAGGAAGTCCGTACAATATCAAAGTGTTCACTAAATCTGTCGCTCTATTTGTAAAATCTTCACCTACAGCAAACATCCATTCTTTATAATCTTTTTGTGGCATTATATAACCAATATTACACATCGTTTTTGTAATAGCATTGGTAAATAACTTACTTTTTATTATTTGGTTTAAAGTTACATATTCTACATTTACAGATATACTGAAATAGACTTTTTTCTCATATTTGTCTATATTACCTCCATAAAAAAATTGATGGTTGATGTCATCATTGTATTTCCGTATAAAAAATATATCATTTTTTCGTTTAAAACCGTAAGCAGATAATTTCTCCGCTATGAACCTTGCTATACTCTCACGTAATTCTATTGTTTCGCTTTTCTTCTTCATCTTTTATTTTTTAAGAGAACAAAGTTAGTAAAAAAAGGATTCATGGTTGTAATCTTCAACAAACATTAACCATGAATCCTAATATCATTATGGTATGTCAAAATAATGTCTATAAACAACAATATATTTGCCAGTGTAAGGTTGGCCAACATTAAACTGTGGTACGCGCATTGCATTTTTACCTACAGGAATAAAGGATGGTTTCTCCAACATTAATCGAGGAATATTTATTCGTTGATTTAAAGTAGGCTTCGCATGAAGTCCATTCTTTATTTCAAAAAGATATAATTTACCATTTTTAATCCCTACAAAATCAAATCTATTCATAATACCATCTACCTTAACGCTAACTTCAGTCTGATAAACAGTACCTCCTTGATTTTTGAACTCGGTCATAGCTCTTTCTACTCCTATCTGTCCTTTTTGATGAGGAGATATAGGCATTTGATTCACTTGAGCCATACCTTCATCGGTGGGGGCTTGAATTGGCATAGTATCAAATGTGGTTGCTGTTGGTTTGTGCCGAGTTGCAGCTGGAATAGGCTCGTTGTTAAAAGAGAATGCATTTCTTCCTACAGCGATTTCCTTGCCTGTCCATACATTATTACCACTCTTGAAAGCGTCTATTCCACCAAATATTCCACCAAGAGTAGCCCCGGAAATGCCTCCCATTATGGCAGAATTAGTAGCCTCCTTCCAAAAGGAGCTCCATCCACCACCATTTACAAGAACATTACCACCTCCATTAATAAAACCGCTGACCGTACCTGCGTATAAACCGCTAATAGTTCCTCCCAATACACCTCCAATGCCAATAGAAGACGCTACAGCTGGGCCAACAATGGCTGCAGTTGCTCCAGAAACTGCACCAACACTAAAATATTTTATGAATGCCCCAATTCCTCCATTTAATATAGCGTCTTTATGGCTTATAGAATTCAATATACCACCAACGAAAGCTGCACCTACAATCCACACCCATTCTCCATCCGGATCCACATACACCAACGGATTATTCAGGCAGTAACTATAACGGTTAAAGTTCTGCGAGAAGTCCGGAAGTTGTACAAACGGGTCTGGGCTGAGGAAGCGTCCGAGTAGTGGGTCGTACATACGGCCGTTCATGTTGATAAGTGCGAACTGTGACAGGTGTTCGTGTTCCGTATAGCCACGATGGAAGTTCAAGGTGTTGGTGGTTACGGTCTGTTGTCCCCAGGCATCGTAGGTTGCCTTGAAGGTTTCCGTACCGTTGGCATCCACCAATTTGATGATACTTCCCAAGTGGTCGGTACAGGGGT
>CAZFDP010000254.1:0-2848 GCA_964518185.1 uncultured Phocaeicola sp.
ACACTCTTTTTTGCTTTAGATGTATTCATAGTCTTTTTGATTTTAGATGTATATAAATGACAAATTATAATGCAAAGGAATAGCCAACATGCAGTTCAAGCCCCATATTTCGGGGATATGTAATAGACGTATTTACATATTTCATGGTAAGAAAATCATCTGTGAATTCCTTATTTGTTTGGAAAAGACCATATTCAAGGCCTATACCTACAAATATGTTCTTATAGAAATAATCAATGCCCATGCTAAGGCCCATATCCAATCGTTTCAAACCTTTATCGGAAAAAGTATCAATAGTAGAATTGGAAGTCACAGCAAAAGACTCTACTTCATTAGCTGTAAAAGAAGCTTCATAACACGAATGAATAGTTGATTTAATTCTACCTGCAATTCCGTAAGCCACATACGCACCACCATTAAAACACAATGCGCTTTGCCGAGAAACAGGCATAGTTAACACAGCCTTTATGGGTACCGAAAGGTAAACGGCATTAACAGACTCATCTATACCTACACCTAAATATGATACTATATGCCCATTTTCATCTGTTTGTATCGAAGAGCTAAACTTATCAGTATCATAATGTCTATCTACTGCTTGAAGACCTGTTTGTAACGACCATTGAGAATTTAGTGGGAACTCCACACCTACTCCTAAACGATAACCAACCTTGAAAGAACAATCCGAAGCCTTACCTACTCCACCCTGCACAGTCATCTTCACCTGCGCATACCCACAAATGGAAAATACTAAAAACAACAATGACAAAAGACGCGTTTTCATACCCATTCCTTTATAAAGTTACTTAATTCCTTTCATTCCTCTGGCAGCAATAGACCAAGAATATGCAAAGCTATGAAATATTCGGTAAAAACAAGAATGATTGAGGGAAAATTCCTCATCACTCACCTATATATTCTTGTCCGAAAAGTAAAGAAAAACCAAATTATAAGTTGTGATTGCACAATCACAACTTACAATCACGTAATCATAACTTATGATTCGCCGCTCAAAACTTATGATTTGGTTTTAAATGGGCAAAAAAACACTATTCCAACCTTATTACAAGGTTTTGGAATAGTGTATAGGGAAGATTAGATTTGTTTTTGGCTTCAAAAAATCTCCAATTCCTTTGCCGAGGAGACGGACTTGTCCTTCACGCCCTCGAAGTCCTTCACCTCGAAGTTGCGTACATTCTTCAATACGAAATAAGGGGTATCGGAAGCCTTGTCTGCCTTTATGTCGTTAAATTTCACACCATCCACATCCATCAGAACAATAGCAGGGCGCTTGTCTTCCTCCAAGGTCTCGAATTCCACTTTATCTACCCGTACATTCTTAGCATGCTTGATAAACAAGCCATAAGCGGGAAGAATGCCGTGTGAGGAGGGTTCGGGATAGCCGGCTTCCATATCGGGTACATCAAACGGATTGGGTCTACCCGGCTTTTCGGGTTGCTGGTTTTCGCCTGACTGGGGACGACGGGTACCATGTGCCGCCGAATTGACACGGGTAAAGAACGGATTGGCACCACGCTGGTGAATTACATCGTCCATAGTAAGCCCCCCTTTATACTGAATATAGATATTACTCAATGTTACATCTTCTATGGGATGTCCGTCAAGGCCGAAAAGAATGGAAGCATAACGACAATCAGCATTCTTTACGGTAATATTACTAAGCTTTATTCTACGAACCACAGAAACGGGAAGTTCCTTGGGACCACGGGCACGATTGCCCAAACGGATATAAATAGGAGAATTCCAAATATCACGCATGGCAATATTATCAATCGTAATGTCTTCAATAATGGCTCCATCAACCGTTTCAAGGGCAATTCCCCGACAATTGTCGAACACGCAATTGGAAATAGTAATATTCTTGAAACCACCATTCGATTCTGTTCCAAACTTAATGCGTCCTGTAGGACCATCGCGGTCGGGAGCTTGTGTAATCGTTTTTTTGAATGTACCATCGAGCAATGTACCCGGATCATAACCGGATACCTGACAATTGGTGATAGTCACATTCTCGGTAGCCTTGGCATAACCTAAGCCATAGGAACACTTCAGCACAATAGCATCATCGTTCAAGGTATTCACATAACAATTGGATACACGGACATTGGCACAACAGTCAATATCAAAAGCATCACGATTGGTATCACAACGTACATTGTCAATAGTCAGATTGTCCACACCTGTCAACAACATGGCGAAATGTCCGCATTGTAGCATACTGATATCGCGAATGGTTACATTACGGCATTCCTTCAATGCTATAGCCTTATTGGCTGCAGGGAATCCGTTCATCTTTGCCTGACCACGAGTGATTCCTTCGGTACCATCTATCAGTCCAAATCCTTGTATAGTAATATCTTGAAGACCGATTCCCCATATCAAGGAATTCTTCCAGTGGCTATGGCCAAAATCCTGATAAGTAGACCAGTTTTCTTCCGGTAAATCATAATGGTTCTTTTCATTAGGGACCGCTGCCTTCAATGTAGCGCCATGGTCCAAATAAAGCGAAATATGACTTTTCAAACGAATGGAATAACTGCTATAAATACCAGCGGGGAAATATACAGTTCCTCCTCCTACTTCAGCTGCAGCATCAATAGCTGCATTAATAGCAGGACTGTCAATATGTATTCCGTCACCCTTGGCACCATAATCTTTCACATTAAATCGACCATTTGCCTGTATAGGCAGACAAACGACAAACAAAAGAAGAATGCTTAAAATAGGAATATTTCTTTTCATATAGTTGATATTTAGTTTACAGATGTTCTTTGTGCAAACATACATAAAAATCTTCGATTTCTATGCCTGTTTAATAAAAATCAAG
>CAZFDP010000255.1:0-2845 GCA_964518185.1 uncultured Phocaeicola sp.
AATTATATATAAATACAAAGTTGATTTAGCCTGTTAAATATGTATGCGACCCATAGCATATACCATCAACCCATTTGATAGGATTTAAGTGAATCCGATAGTTTAATATAGTTGGGAATAGTCCTGTTATATAATATAGATTGATTATTTTCGTTATTATGATGCTGTAAACATATTGAATATCAACGATATATAGAAATATGTTAAAGTGGCTCAGATAATATAACCCCTTAATACCCAGTCTTTTATTGTCCCCTATTGTTGAATGTTTGAATTGTGACTTTCCGGACACTTCTCTGGCTTGTACAAGCCCTAGCAATCCCCTTTCCGGGGGTAGTAAGAGATATACTCCCCCGTTCGGGGGGAAATGAATTTTATCGATGGACTGTTGATTTTCGTACTTCCTTGTACTCTATCTCTTTATGAAAATATCGTTCAGCTAGCGATTTAAGATAATCATTGTGACTAATCATCATCTTGTCCATACCTTTTAAAGGTTTACCCATCTGCTGTATTCCGTCAATCTTACATCTGACATGAGGGATATTCCCTTTTCCCCGATATATCGTAATCTCACTGAGGCGTTCATGGTCCCCTGCATGAGCTAAGGGTGAACCCACCTCAAGCGGTGTACTGACCGCCAAGTCATAGAGTATCCGGTCCGTTATATCATCTATTGATGTAAACTGCTTAAGGTCAAACAGATGTTTACCCACCCATGACCAGAATTTTTCCAAACTTTGGCGAATGGATGTCATTACATCCATAGGGTTCACCTTTTCAAGCTCCACCAATTTTTGGGCATTTACCTTGCCGCTGATATGAGCCAACACTTCTGAAGCGACAGCATCTTCATTCTCCCGGATGTCAGAATAAGCGAGGCTATGAATGATTTCCCCCCAAACAGGGGAGTCTCTGAGCAGGTCCTTGACGCTCTCCCATCCTTCACGATTACCGTTCATCATAGCCAACGCCCATACATGTGTATATTTGCGCATCAAGGTCTCAGGTTTCAGCCCTCCGGGAGTAATACCAAATTATCATTCATATAATGCCCTGCTAAACATCAAATAAGGGCATCCCAAAGGATGCCCACCCAATTAACTTAACGTGAAACGCCAGCGACCCTGACTAAATCAGTCTGCAAGTCCTTATCATAATATTTCTCTGCCAGCTGGTAGCGGTCCAGTGAGCCCAATTCCCAAGACGTATAGTCCTGTTCTTTCAGCGGCTTTCCCATCTGTTGTACTCCGTCAATGCAACATCTTATGAAATGGTCCATACCGGAGCGGTTGGCATAGATACGTACCTGTGACAGGCGAGGATGCTTGATGGTCAGTTCATCCTCCCGTTTCCGGTTCTGTATCTGTATCTGTTCGTCACCGACCTTGGTAGCCTTTTCCAGTTTCTCCATTCCCGTCAATACCGTTTCAATGGTCTTATGTGCCGCTTCTGAATGAAGAACCCCTTTCATGTCCTTACCTGTTTCTTGAATGAAAAGTTTCCCGGCCTGTTTGGCTTCTTCCTTATTCCCTTTAAATGCGCCGCCCATTGCGCGTGTGGTCTCGGGCGTTCTGTTTGCCAGGTTCTTCATTGCCGGCCAGATTCCGGACCGTACAAAAACGAAATTGCCAAGTGCTTTCAGGTCAGCCGTTATGGGTTTAGCCGCTTCGCGTGCTTTGGTGAAATCTGCCCGTAACAGTTGACCACCCATATCATAAAGACTCAGCTGATAAGTCCTTGCTTTTGCTATGACATTCTCAAGGCCCAGAAAATCAACAGCCTTACCTACCTGTTTTTCGGCGTAATCCACTCCTTTTGCAAACTCTTTATATGCACCGATATTATCATCGTTCCAAGCCAGATTAAGAATGTCAGCTACCCATGAGGAAAACTTGACGGTGTTCTGATATAAATTTATGCCCAAATTCTTCAAGGTCGACCGGAACCGCTCACCGTAAGTCAAATTCTCATTCTCCTGCGGCTTATTCTGTTCTTTGGAACTCTCAACAGAATCTTTCACTTCTTGATTTTCGGTAGCTTTACCTTTTATTAACCAAGGATTATATTTGGCAACCAAGCT
This sequence comes from uncultured Phocaeicola sp., assembly GCA_964518185.1. GTDB lineage: Bacteria > Bacteroidota > Bacteroidia > Bacteroidales > Bacteroidaceae > Phocaeicola. The sequence goes on from CAZFDP010000255.1 coordinate 2,084, forward strand.
TTCAACGCTAATGACACCATCCCGCACTTTAGCGGCATCCAGTGGTGTTATGCGAGTCCCTTCTTTTTCTATGCCGTCAATGGCAAAGAAAAGAAAGTGTGATTTCAGTTTCTCATCATACCAGATATGAGCATCCTGAATTTTTAGGTTGGATTGATTGTTTTCCATAACTTATACTTTTGTCTTTGCCTGCGAAAATAAGTTGGTATTGTCCTGAATTTCGGGACAGCTCCGTGAAATGAGGAAATGTTGTACGAAAGTTCATGTGGGGAAACTATGGGACTAAAAAAACTGCCGGGCTTCACAGTCTGGCAGCTTGTCGAAATGTTACTATAAAATAATGACGATTGTCATTATGCGCAAATATAAAGAAGCAGTGTCCCACATTCCGGGACGCCGATTATTTTATTCTTGTTCAGGGAACCGGTAATGCAGATATTGCTCAAGGTCTTTGGCTGAGAATGTGAAGTACCCCCCGCTCTTGTATTTCTTCAGCGCCTTGACATATCGGATGAAGTCTGATGAGCGGAGAGCATCGTTTATGCGATGTAAGAGCCCGTCATCAGTTGCGGAAATGTAATAACCGCTGTACACCCCACAACCGGCAGCTACATATTCAATCTTAAGGTCATCCACATCACGTATCAGCATATTGACACTTAACTTGGGTTGTCTTACACAATTCAAAGCCTGTGTCCGTCCGTACAACCACCATTCATCCTGTCGAATGTCCCGTTTTTTCAGGTGTATCCTATTCTCCAT
>CAZFDP010000256.1:0-2816 GCA_964518185.1 uncultured Phocaeicola sp.
AAGGAGGGCCTTCGTAGAATACGAAAGAAGGACATCCTTCACGTTCTGTCATACTCTTGGAGAAAACATCGTTTTCGTCCCATTTTGCCAACACTTCCTTATTCACTTGCGAAAGGTTGAGTTGCGAGAGTTCAGCAAATTTCTTACTCATATTATGTAGTTTTTTCTCAATCGATTAAGTCTTTTCGGAGACACCTCCAAATTTTAAGGTGCAAATTTACAAAAAATTAGATAGATAGAAACATTTAATCGGTTGTTTTTTACAAAAAGTACATAACGATAGCAAGAAGCCTCTTGACAAACCTCTTTATTGACGGAAGCGCTTTGTTAATACGGCATACCCACATCGTTGGCACAAATCTTCCACCGCTTTATGGTTAGTAAATCCATCGTAAATAGAGCATGCCCGAGGCGAAGACAATATTTCTTCAAACGATTGTTCAAAGAGATTTCCTAAAGCCATATCACCTTCATGATCCAAACAACATGGCACAACACTTCCATCTACCAGCACTCCTATCTGATTACGAAGTGCATAACAAAATATATTTTTGTCAGAATAAACTTCATGTTTATCATCCGGCCATTCAAACATTCTATCGTATTCTATATAAAGATTGTCGGACAACTTCCATCCATCATTCCGTTTCATCCATGGCTGAGGTTGGCAACGAGTAATTTGTTGTAAAATTTGCTCGTTTGTAGAATCATATCCTCCTTGATTCCAAAGACGAAGTACAACAATTACCCCTCGTTCTGCAGCTTTACAAGCAAAAGTCATCACTTCCTGTATATAGATTTCCGGAGAATCTTTTCCATTCCCCTCGTGCGAATGTAGGGATACTTGTATCTTATGAGGACGAGCAGATATAACATCTTCAGCACCCAATAAAAGCGTACCATTGGTTGTTAACACAGGTACAAATCCTTTTTTTCTCGCTATCTTTATAAATTGCGCCAAATGAGGATGAAGAAAAGGTTCTCCCATCAAATGAAAATATAAAAATCGTACATATCCCATCAACCTATCTGTCAATGTTTCAAATTCATCAACCGTAAGCCTATGTTTTACCCTTTGAGTCTTAGGACAAAACACACAATCAAGATTACACACGTTTGTTATTTCAAGATAGCATCGAGTTATCATATAGAACAATTATTTTAAACAGTACACTTGTACAAAGATAATACAAATCAAAAACAGAAACAATTTTTCCTAAATATACCATAAAAGATTTGAGGTATTTATTACCGTTACGTTTTTAGAAAAAGAATACATGCATCATAAAAGAAAAATCGTACATTTGCAAAAACTAGAAACAATCCGTAAACATGATTGAGAAAATAATAGAAATCAAATATCTGAAAGCAGTATACGAAGACCTGTCAGCTACAGAGCAACACCTTATAGAATGTGCCCGTCAGGCTACTAGTAAAAGTTATTCCCCTTACTCACATTTCTCCGTTGGTGCAGCCGTCCTGTTAGCCAATGATGTAATAATCAAAGGAAGTAATCAAGAAAATGCAGCTTATCCTTCGGGAATCTGTGCAGAACGCACTACATTGTTTTATGCCAATAGTCAATATCCCGACCAACAAGTAAAAATGCTGGCCATAGCAGCAAAATCCGAGAGAGGCTTTACCCACACTCCCATCACTCCTTGTGGAGCTTGCCGACAAGTTATTATCGAAACAGAAAAAAGATTCGGTAATCCAATAAGGATTCTATTATATGGAGAGAAAGAAACATTAATTATAGATGGAGGAAATAATCTGCTTCCATTTTCATTCGACAATAATTATCTATAATATTAGCCGATGACAGACTTTGAAATATCACACACGACTTGAATTTGAGTACCCAATCGTGAAGTATTTCCGACAATATAAGCGTGATTTAAAAAGTACAGTGCCGCATTATACTTTTGTATAGTGCCGCACTACACTTTAGTACAGTGCCGCACTACACTTTTGTACAATGCGGCATTGTACTTTTGCGCAATACCGTACCATAAGAAAAGCTACCCACCTTTCAACAAGCCGCACTACCCCTTATCTCATTTATTGATAACTGTTTGCAGAATCCGATTATAGCAGATGCTCTTTTTATGACAGCGTTTTTGGAAAGTTGGGGAACTGGAGTAAGTTGTATGGTTGAAGCATGCAAAGCTGTAGGGCTTCCTGAACCTGAATATGGAACAGACGGTTTATTTGTTTGGATTACATTCAAACGTCCTAATGCTGTTGCCAACTTAGACACCAACTTAGACACTAACTCAGACACTACCCTGAAAACTAACCAGAAACTTTCCAAAATGCAAGAAGACATTTTGGCTTACTTAACAATAAATCCCGCTGCGTCTCGTAAAGAATTGGCCTTGCATATAGGCAATTCAACAGAGGATGGCATTAAGTACAACCTTGATCGCCTAAAGAAATTGGGACTTATACAACGTGAAGGTGCCGCCAAGGGTGGGCGTTGGAAAATTGTAAATGGTGATGATTGATTGTTGAAAATGAGCAATGTAAAAAAGGTCACAAAAAAGGTCACAAAAAAGGTCACAGAATTGGTCATTGATGTGACCTTTTTTGCGAATGTTTATAGACAATACATAATCATCCGCCCAACTTGCTGATTCTAACGTACACTCCACCCGTGCAATTCATCATTTTAGGGAATAATTAGGTTTTCTATATGTTTGCATGAATAATGACAACTTTATTCACCAATCAAATGCCCAGAAAAACGCTGAATAGTTACGCTCAACAAAGAGGGATTTTACCAATACCTCCCATATCTAGAGTAAGAGGTATCT
>CAZFDP010000257.1:0-2811 GCA_964518185.1 uncultured Phocaeicola sp.
GCAGATTGCCCCACAGATACCACTTGTCGGACGGAGGGAATTGGAGTCCGCCATCTATGCACGAACGGATGGCGAACAAGCTCCAGCCGAACAGCAGTACATAGAAGGTGACTTTGATGGTGGGCATATCCCTTAACCGTGAGCGGTTTACACCTACAATGTAGATGGCGTATGCCAAAGCGGAGAAGATGACCAGCAGTGTGCCTGTCAGGCTCAGGGTGGCTCCATCGCTCCCCTTATATAGCAGGCCGATGCCTGCCAAGGCCATGACGATGCAGAATACCGTTTGCCAGGTGAGCTTTTCCTTGTAGCAGCATGTCATGATAAGCGCCACCAAGATGGGGTAGATAAACAGCATGGTAGAGGCAATGCCGGCATCCATGTAGTTGTAGCTTTGGAAAAGGGTGAGTGAGCAGAGGGCGAACATCAGCCCCATCAGCATCAAGGGCGGCACTTCCTTGCGGGTGATGCCGAAGCCTTGTTTGCGGAAAGCTATCATGATTCCCAATAAAGGGATGGCGAACAGATAGCGGAAGAACAAGACCGAATCGGGTGTCATTCCCTCTTCGTATAGCGGAAGGGTGAACAACGGGTTCATGCCATACGTAGCCCCGCCGAGTGCCCCCAGCAGATAACCTTTCAGTTTGGTGGTCATATCTGAATCTTTTTTATTGTTGTTCGATGATGGAGATGATGCCTTCCATGCTCTTTACCGTTACTTTGCTTCCTTCGGGATTCAGGTTGAAGGGTGTGGCGGTGTCGGTGCTGTTGTCTACTATCATCAGGACGTTTTCTTCGGCAAACTTGTCTACGGCCACATGCAGGGTACTGTCGGGCATCACTTGATTGAGCAACAGGCTGTCGTTTACATATACGCTGAGGTCTTGCCCGGAAAAATCCTTGGTCAAGGTTATTTCGTATCGTCCCTCGTAAGTCACCACCTTGTCGGCATTACGTTGGAACTTGAAGGCAATGTACAGAAAAAGAAGGACAACGATGAATACGGCAAACACCAGTACCACGTTCAGTATCATGAAATTCTTGTTCGGATTGCGTCTTTTTTCTCTCATAGTTCGATATTTTGCGCAAAAGTATAAAAAAAACGAATAAAAGTTGTGGCACTGACAGAATATTTGTATATTTGCACCGAAATGGATGAATGGTGGGGCTTGATAAAGCCCTTTTTTTATTCTTAATAGTAACTAAATGATAAGTAAAAACGTTGTAGAAGGGATTGTAAACGAGTGGTTGGAAGATAAGGAATACTTCCTCGTCGATGTTACAGTGAGCCCCGATGACAAGATTGTAGTGGAAATCGACCATGCCGAAGGTGTATGGATTGATGATTGTGTGGAACTGAGTCGCTTTATCGAGTCCAAATTGGATCGCAATGAAGAAGACTATGAACTCGAGGTGGGTTCGGCCGGCATCGGACAACCGTTCAAGGTGCTGCAGCAGTATCTTATCCACATCGACAAGGAAGTGGAAGTGCTGACCAAGGAAGGCAAGAAGCTGGAAGGGGTGCTGAAGGAAGCCGATACGGAACATTTTACAGTAACTGTCCAAAAGAAGGTGAAGCCCGAAGGAGCCAAGCGCCCCAAATGGGTGGACGAGGATGTTACCTTTACGTATGAAGAGATAAAATATACCAAATACTTAATTAGTTTTAAATAATTATGGCCAAGAAAGAGACAATCAGTTTGATTGATACGTTTTCGGAATTCAAGGAAACCAAGAATATAGACAGAATGACGATGGTGAGCGTGCTCGAAGAGTCGTTCCGCAGCGTAATTTCGAAAATGTTTGGTACCGATGAAAATTACGACGTAATCGTGAACCCTGACAAGGGGGACTTCGAAATATGGCGTAACCGTGTGGTAGTTGCTGATGAGGAGTTGACAAACCCCAACATGCAGATAGCATTGAGCGAAGCCCAGCAGATTGACGCTTCGTATGAAGAGGGTGAAGAAGTGACAGATGAAGTGATCTTTGAAAAATTCGGTCGCCGTGCCATCTTGAACTTGCGCCAGACATTGGCTTCCAAGATTCTGGAATTGGAAAAGGATAGCTTGTACAACAAGTATATTGACAAGGTAGGTACAATCATTGCTGCTGAAGTTTATCAGATCTGGAAAAAGGAAATCCTCTTGCTCGACGATGAAGGCAATGAACTCTTGTTGCCCAAGACCGAACAGATTCCTTCGGATTTCTATCGCAAAGGTGAAACCGTCCGTGCGGTAGTGGCTCGCGTGGACAACAAGAACAACAATCCTAAGATTATATTGAGCCGTACATCGCCGATGTTCCTCCAACGTTTGTTGGAAATGGAAGTGCCCGAAATCAATGATGGCTTGATTACCGTCAAGAAGATTGCCCGCATCCCTGGCGAAAGAGCCAAATTGGCCGTAGAAACATACGATGACCGCATTGACCCGGTAGGTGCTTGTGTGGGTGTGAAAGGCTCACGTATTCATGGAATTGTACGCGAATTGCGTAACGAAAATATCGATGTCATCAATTATACATCGAACATCCAGTTGTTCATTCAGCGTGCATTGAGTCCGGCTCATGTATCGAGCATCGTCTTGCACGAAGAAGACAAGAAGGCCGAAGTTTACTTGAAGCCGGAAGAAGTGTCGCTCGCTATCGGTAAGGGTGGTATGAACATCAAGTTGGCCAGCATGCTGACAGAATACACCATCGACGTTTATCGTGAATTGGATGAAAATGCAACCGACGAAGACATTTACTTGGAAGAATTTGCCGATGAAATTGATGAATGGGTAATCGATGCTATTAAGGCTATCGGAT
>CAZFDP010000258.1:0-2798 GCA_964518185.1 uncultured Phocaeicola sp.
CATCTTTTGCTGCACAAACAGTCGCCAAGAGCACGGTGTTACCCATGCGGAGCATTACAGAACCGTCTGCCTGTTTTGCCAGCTTTCCCGTTTCGAGTGTGATGGTTCTTCCATCAGGCAACTCGATCGTCTTAACAATTGGATTAATCATAAAATGTTTTTAATTATAAATTTCGTCTAAAATTCCTGCAAAGATAGATAATAATTCTTCTAATAAGGTGTAAATGAGCTAAAAAGTTAAAGGTTTTACTATTTTTTTTCATTTTTCCGTTGAAGAACGTGAATAAATGCTTTGTCAACCGATGAAAAGACGTATCTTTGCAGCGGAATTTATTTAGGAAACACACTATTTATTAAAATTAGAATGAAAAAGAATATCTATTTTCTGCTTGCACTTCTGATGGTGGGATTGGTCGCTTGCGATAATACACCGAAATTCAAAGTGCAGGGTGAAGTGAGTGATGCTCAAGACAAGATGCTGTATCTGGATTTGTCGGGAGTAATGGGTGTCAGTGTACTTGATTCTGTAGAGTTGGGAAGCGATGGTAAGTTCAGCTTTTCGGTAAATTGTCCGGATGCACCGGAATTTTATCGCTTGCGTTTGGAGGGAAAGGTCGTTAATTTTGCCGTAGATTCAACCGAAACGGTAATGGTTCGTACGAGTGCCGGGAAATTTGATACCGAATATGCCATTGAAGGTTCTGAAAACAACCAGAAGATAAAGGAACTGGTGTTGATGCAGGCCGATTTGCAGAAAAAAGTGTTTCAGTTGGCACAGAACCGTAATATTCCGGCCGGTATCGCACAAGACAGCTTGGCTTCGATGGTAAACAATTACAAGAATAAAGTAAAACGTGAATATATCTTTGTGGCTCCCAACACTGCCTATGCTTATTTCGCCTTGTTCCAGACCATGAACGGATATATGATATTCGACCCTCTGGCCAATAAGGAAGACATAAAGTGCTTTGCTGCGGTTGCTACCAGCATGAACAATACTTACCCTCATGCCGACCGTTCGCGTAATCTTTATAATATGGTAATCAAGGGAATGAAGAATACCCGTACTCCGCGTCAGGAAACGGTGGAGCTGGACCCAAGCATCATCAAGGAAGCTGATATTATCGATATTCAGTTGAAAGATTTGAAGGGAAATGTCCGCTCGCTGACCGAGCTGAAGGGTAAGGTGGTGTTGATAGACTTTACGGTTTATAACCATACTTTGTCTGCTGCCCACAACTTGGCTTTGCGCGAAGTCTATAACAAGTATCATTCACAAGGGCTTGAAATCTATCAGATTTCGTTGGATGCCGATGAACATTTCTGGAAGACTTCGGCCGATAACCTTCCGTGGATATGTGTGCGCGATGCTAATGGCGCCTATTCACAATACGTGTCACTTTACAATGTAACCGATTTACCTTCTGCATTTTTGGTAGGACGCGATAACGTCTTGAAGACACGTGTAGAAGATGTGAAAGACTTGGAGGCGAAAGTGAAGAGTTTGTTGTAATGTTCAAGAACTTGTTTTGAAATGATTTTGATTGGAACACAGAATCACGGAGACTCAGAGTCTTTAAACTAAAACTTATATTATTCTCTGTGTCTTTGTGTCTCTGTGTCCATGAAAATAAAATCCAAACAAATACTAAATATGTTGCGAAACACCTGTTTAGGTTTGGTTTGTAACAAATAAAGTCCTATCTTTGTCGTTCAAATACACAGAGAGGGTTCCGACATTCATGTGTCGGAATTCTTTTTGTTTTATATGAAAATATAGTATATAATAGTAAATAAAGGAGGAAAATTATGGCTTATATGTCAGAAGAAGGCTACAAGAAACTAGTGGAAGAACTGAGACACTTGGAAGCCGTTGAACGTCCGAAAGTAGTGGCAGCGATTGCCGAAGCCCGTGATAAGGGCGACTTGTCGGAAAATGCGGAATACGATGCCGCAAAGGAAGCGCAGGGACTGTTGGAAATGAAAATCAGCCAACTGAAAGCTACTATCGGTGATGCAAAGATTATCGATACATCCAAGCTGAAGGCTGATGTGGTACAGATTTTGACCAAGGTGGAACTGAAGAATGTAAAGACCGGCATGAAGATGGCCTATACATTGGTAGCAGAAAGTGAAGCCAATCTGAAAGAAGGAAAAATCTCGGTAAATACTCCGATTGCACAAGGCTTGTTGGGCAAGAAGGTGGGCGATGTAGCCGAAATTACCATTCCACAGGGTAAAATCAGTCTGGAAATTCTGAACATTTCGTTTTAATGGTAAGGCAGATCCGTGTTGCACGGGGCTGCCTTCTTTTATTCTTATCAATATGGCAACAATTTTTAGTAGAATCATTGCAGGTGAGATTCCCAGCTACAAGGTAGCCGAGAATGAACAGTTTTATGCGTTTCTGGATATCAATCCTTTGGTAAAGGGACATACATTGGTGGTGCCGAAGCGCGAAGTGGATTATATCTTCGATTTGGACGATGAAGAGATTGCAGCCATGCATGTTTTTGCAAAAGGAGTGGCTTTGGCCATTCAGAAGGCATTTCCATGTAAAAAGGTAGGCCAGGCGGTTATCGGTCTTGAAGTACCTCATGCACACATTCATTTGATTCCTATCCAGAAAGAATCGGATATGCTCTTCTCCAATCCCAAATTGCAATTGTCGGGCGATGAGTTTGTAGCGATAGCCCATGCTATCAACGAGGCTTGGACAAGCAAATAAAAGTAATCTTCTTCCTTAAATATAATTTTAGTGGGTGTGTCGAAATATACATCCACTTATTTTTTAGGCA
>CAZFDP010000259.1:0-2793 GCA_964518185.1 uncultured Phocaeicola sp.
AAATAATAGTTTGTCGATAAGGGAGAGTAAACAGGCCGAATATTCCGGACTATCCGACTTCTGTCCCTCCACTTTAAGTTACGCTAAAGAGCAGCGTTTGCACCCATTGCACCGGCAATGCCAGTCAATACTAAAATGACTGCTTCGATAACCTTCTTCCAAAAAGACTTAGAAAGTTTCATTTGTCCTCCTTTCTCTAAAATTGTTAATATTCATTTTGTCGTGAAACGTTTCACTTTTCTCACTTGTGTACACTTGTTATAGGATCCTGTTGCAAAATTATAGGCTTTCAGAAAGCCAACCAATAGATGAATGAACGTGGCAGGGGGAATTTCCCCCTACAAAATGAAAGCACTATCAAACGATTTTAATGATGACCTCTTTACCTACCTCCAGAGCATAGTCTATACGTTCCATGATTTTATCGAAAGCTTCACGGGACTTTAAAACTAAACCACGGACGGTATTGTAACCTACTAAAATACAACCTTGTGTATGTTTGGGGAGATTACCCGTATGAATCATGACACCTTCAAAGTGGGGGACATCTACCAAATAGGGCATGTTCTTCTTGAATTTTGGGGAATGCTTCATTTGGATTTTATACGTCCCTTCACAAACAGCGGTCTTGCCTGGAACCTTTTCTTCCCACTGCCAGTTGATGCAATGCGGTTCCATGGTGTCGCATATCCATTGTCCGTTGATGCTAAGAGTACCGATGGTATACTCTTTCTTGCGGTACTTTCTTTCTACCTTGATTACAAGCGAGGCTTGTCCTTTTTTTACCGATTGTTTTTTACTTGTTTTCATACTTTTAATATTTTAAATGTTCGACCATTCTTGATGGGACAAAAGTATTTATTATCCAAGTAAAAAAGAACTAATGTACTGATTATCAGTGTTTATAGGGGATTTGGGGATATCCCGCCCGTTTTGGGGATGATTGGGGATAAATTGAGGGGATTTGGGGATATAAAAAAGGGCTTGTTTTAATCAAGCCCTTCATTTGGATGGTCACAGAATGGAACCAATGCCTCCTTCATCTTTATGCAAGCATTCTGAAAAGGTTCAAACTTTTCTGCTTTCACCTTCTTCCTATTATTACGATTCTTTTCTTCTATAAATTCGTTATATTTCCAATCGGAAACTTTGGTCTTGCCCAAATAACTGGGACGATAATCATGTATACCACTATCGGAACAGGGATGATGATGGTCGGGGTACCATTTATTCATTAAAGTCACAAATTTTTCGCCTGCTACATTACTTCTTAGCAGACCGAAATCTTTCAACACTTTCCATAAACAGAACCAATCCTGTTTTTCCTCTATATAAATCAGGCAATGATCCTTTATTATTTTATGCAGTGAGTGGAGATTGATTTTAACTTTAACAGGTTTCTTCCCATTTGGGAAACGGCTGTATTCTGTCTTGAATACACCGTCAGGGTCTTCTATCAAGATGGTTTCCTGTTGATTATCCGAGTTAGGATTTTTTAATCTTTCCAGCACATTTATATAACGGAAAAGATATTTCAAGTCATCATCAACCAGTTCATTACGATAGCGGAATATATATTCACCTATACAGATTTCATTCGGACAATCGTCTTTGCCCAACATAGATGCCCAAGTCCGTTCAGCCTTAGCTTGAAGTTCCTGTGTTGTATCTGCATATATGGAGACTTTCATGAATTCAGAATCGAACATATACCGTCTGTATATTTCTTTATGAAACTCCAATTCTTCGTTCAATTCAAAACTTCCATAGAGTTCCATGTAGGCGTCTTTTCTTCTTTCGTAATATTTCTTGAATCTGAATGCCGGAGAATCTGTCATGATGTTATTGATGCAGATCAGGACATAATGCAGTTTCTCCATTTCTTCCTTAAGTTCTTCAAGAATAGAACACTCACTACTGTTAACGTACTGTTCGGGCATACAACTGAGAATGAATGAACGGATACGTTGCCAATTAAATACTCTGGTCCAATAAAACCAGTCAATACCTTTTTCCTCATTACAATTGAAAGGTAATTGCTTTTCCCATTCGTCCTCCAGTTTTTTTGCATATTGGCGGACATGGTACGTCTCAAGCTTTAGAACTTCAATGCCCAATTTCAAGGCTTCCGGGGTGTTCAATAACTGGAAAGCATCATAGAAACATACTTTCATCAGTTTCTCCAAATGCTGGAACAATTCAAGAAGTGTCGGTTTAGTTTTCATAGTAGTAAATTTTAAATGTTATCCTGCCCAAATATAGCTACGAATTCTGATATATAAAAGAAATTTAGAATACAGTTTTTATGTTTGTAAACATGTAACTTTTGTTTCGCTCGAATAATGACAGTTTGATAAGTGTTTTTAATTATCCCCCTCTTCCTTATTAAAGGAACAGGCTGTCTTGTTCCCAAGAATTGGCGCAACTCGAAAAGTGTAATGCCGCATTACGCAAAAGTACAGTGCGGCACTACACTTTAGTACAGTGCGGCACTACACTTTTGTATAATGCCGCATTGTACTTTTGCATCTTCCCGTTAAACTGTTATAAGATGCATGTATAAGTAAGCGTAACTATAACTTGGTGTAATGGTTAAAAATAACTTAACCTGTGTTCTTTTCTTTCGTTCCTGTTTTACTTTTGCAGAAAAAACATTCCATGCCATGAAGTTACGGATATTGCTTCTGATATTTCTTGTCGGGGGAGTCTTAGGATTGGCTTTGCTGATAGACGAACGATGGATGATTCCTTGCCCGCTTCATCGGATAACGGGATGGGAATGCCCATTTTGTG
>CAZFDP010000260.1:0-2777 GCA_964518185.1 uncultured Phocaeicola sp.
ACCAATTTTTATTTATTAAATTATAGATACTATAATCTTGAAAGCTTAAACCAAAACGATGTAAAGCATATATCATGTCACGAATAATATATGTTTCACTATAATCTTTCCATTCTTCTTTTTTATCTTGAATGATTTCTTTTATATAATGTAGACCTCCATTATAATATTTAGAATCAAAGATTCTATAATAGAGTACATAAACTTTTTTCCAGAATTCAGAGTGGTCAGCTTTATATCCTAACCAATTTTCTAATGGAGTGTTTAATTTCCATCTTGCTATTCGTGGAGATATGCCAAAGTATTTGTCTTTCATGTTACTTATAATCTTCTTCAGTTCCCCAAAGTTTAGCAAATCGTTTCAATTCCCGTTCCTTTTTAAACCATTCACAGAATTTATGCCATGAATATTGTGGCTCATAGCCTAGTTCTGATTTGGTTTTACTGATATCTAAAACAAACTGCATGGCATTACGTTTGCTAGTATCGTAAGTAATAACAGATTTATTGTCTGCCGGTGAGAATACATCTACAATGGCATGAATTCTTTCTTCAAGCGTTGAACCGCCACTACCAATATTGTATAATCCACCATCTAATGTAGATTCTGCACATTTTTGTACAATCTGCAAGAAGTCTTCTACTGCACATGTTTCAAGAAGTCGGTTAGAATCTCCCCAAATTGAAATATCTTCTCCCCTTTCCGCCTTTTGAATAAGCAAACGGTCTGAAATCATGACTTTTTCACCATCCGTGAATGTGTATGGATTAGGATGGTATACATAGACACGGGATAAACGTAAAATGAAGCGTTTGATACCATGAACTTTATAATAATGTTCAATGGTTTGGACTGCAGCTATTTTAGCTATAACATACATTGCATGATCTCCTTCCATTGGAGCCTTCATTTCTGAATCCGCTGGAATTGGAGTCTTTGAACCAAACAGATAGCTTATATCGAACAAAGATTGAGGGAAAATGATTTTTGGTATATGGTTTTGTCTCATGAATTCCAAAACATTGTATGTACCTTTTATAATAGAATCGATGTATAATGTCCCATTATATCCCTTCATGGAAGCCGGTAATGCTCCTGCAAAATGAGCTACGATATCAATATTTTCTGTAGGTAATTGCTTGAAATCTTCAGGATTGGCAATGTCTACAGAATAATATGGAATATTGTAGTCGGCAAAGAAACCATTATCATTTTTTCTATGACCAACTGCGATTACTTTATAACCTAACTTATTGAAATGTAGTGAAATATATGCACCTAATGTTCCGGTTGCTCCAAATATGAGAATTGTCTTCATTATAGTATAATTTTTTTGTTTGAACAATACATAATATAACCATTTCGGTCATAGTTTGAACAGGATACAGTTAGTTCTCCTTCGCTTCTTTCTCTCATAACAACCCAATCTTGGATAGGCTCATTAAAATAAGGTAACAAACGTTTGGTATGAGCTGAAAGAAAATAGATACCAGCATAAGCCTTGTTATGAATTGGTATGGGTTCATATTGATCCAATGCTACTGAAATCATTTGTTTTAAGTAATCATAATCAGTAGAAAGACCAACCAAATTATTGGAAATGTAGTCACCTCCTCCACGTGGGTTTATTTCAATAAGATATATGTTTTCTTCAAAATCGATTTTTATTTCTATATGTGAAGCTCCGTCGATATATCCTACAGATGATAATATTTGTGGTATTAAAGTTTGCAATTTATGACAAACGGTTGCAGTTAATTGGGCCGGTTGATGATGTTCCAATTCTACAAAATGCGGTGCTCCTGTTCCTATTTTTTCTGTTACTTGAACAATTTCATGTTGTCCTTTATACGAAATGGTTTCTACGGAATACTCTTGCCCATTTATATATTGTTCAGCCATAAAAATAGCGTCTTCCAAATCGGATGGAACGGATATTTGTGAGATTGTATCTTTATTTACAAAGTTAACGCCTTTTTTGGATGCTCCCTTTATAGGTTTAAGTACATAAGGAGTCGGAAATGTGGAAATGATTTCGTTTACTTTTCCAATTTTATATGCTACATGGCCTAAGCCTTCTATTGTATTTGTTGTCTTGCGGACATATTCTTTATTCTGAATTTTTAAAAATGAATCATAAGGAGTACCGACTTTGCCTAATTGTTCTGCTACATATGAAACAACCAATGCTGTAGCTTCAGAAGCATTGGAAATCACTCCGTCTACTTGATAGCCCTTACATTGTTGTACTATTTTGTCCATTTCGAATATCGAAACAGGTATAAAGTGATCTACGATATCTTTGCATACAGCATCCTTAGGCCACGCAAAGCAAAAGGTTTCCAATCCCATTTCCTTGGCTTTCAGACATAGGGGAAGTTGCCCTGTAGATGCACCAATAATTGCTATTTTTTTTTTCATTTTACAACAACTTTTAACCAATCGTTTTGATTGGTAATGGCTTCCTCTAAATCTTCAGAAGTTTTAAATCGAAGTACTAATGTGCCAATTGCATCATTTGCACCTTCAAAAGCATTAACAGAATCTCCTGGTTTAACCCATAAATCTTCTTCTATTATTTCAGCTTTCAACGTGGCATCTATTTCAATACCACAATATTTTCCACTATGTGGTGCATGAAGAATTATTTCAGCCCAATGGCCGTTATAAGGCTTTTGTTCAATTGATTCCGGCTCATCCCCTACTATTGCCCGTGTGATGGCTGTAATCATATCTACCCCTGTGGCATAACGAAGCATCTCACAAAGACGGTTGC
>CAZFDP010000261.1:0-2745 GCA_964518185.1 uncultured Phocaeicola sp.
ATCCGTATTTAGTATAAAGTTGTTTATCTATATCTACAACAGATTTTGTCCAGTCAATGTCTGAATGAAGGGTAAAATCCTGAAGGGGAACATTTTTCCATGTTCCGCTTGAATTATGTTGTGTAACCTTCAACGTCGCAAGCATTGTTCTGACAAATTTTGTTTTTACATATTTAAGACATGCATTTGCTTCTTCCGATGTGTTGAAACAACCTATACTGATAAATGTGTCAGTATGACCAACATAAGGAGGTGCGATAATTGGATTACTTAATGTTTCACCGATTGTACCAGAGCCATTGGCTTCAGGAACAAGTACATTATATCTGTCACAATAATCATTAGGCTTTAAATATAATTTACAAATCCATTTATACACTCTTCTTTTTTTGCATAAGCCTAATATCTGTACAGCATCCTTAACGAAAGGTTTGTCTATAAAAACTTCAGGTAAATTTTCAAATGACTTGGATGTTATTTTAGATTTAGTCCCTTTACCCTGCACTTTCAACACATCAGGATAATCTTCAAATACCCTTTCAGAAAATTTATAGAGCCCTTGAGATGATATGATTTCATTAAGTCCCTTCTTATTTGAATAAACGTTTTACAATATAGTTCCTAATTCTTTATGCTTAATAAAAGAGCCTATTTTTTCATAAGTTTTATTTATATCTCGATAAGTTATCGCAATTCCTCCCTTAAGATCAACTGGAAATATTTGGGATGATTCTTCAATATATTCAACCAATTTTAAATGCCTGTCATCCAACATTTTTTCAGCCCATCCATCAGGTGTATAACCTGCATTGAAAAGGAAACGGCCTGGAGTTATCATCATCGTTTGGGGTGTCAACTTAAATGAGGCATCATAAAATAAATGGTAAATGGGTGCATTACGCGTATTATTACCTTCTTTGTCATACGGTGGATTACCTATCGCTACATCAAAGCCAAAACTCATCAATTTTTCCATTATATCTTTATTTTTTGTATTATCAATAAAATCATAAGAAGTAAACCCAGTAAACACATTCTCTACTGGTATGCCCAACATCCGACACATTTTACGGGTACATTCGTATGTAAGACCAGATGTAGGTATAGTATAGATGTTTTTCTTTACTTCATCGCCATATTTATTGCAAAGTGCATATTCAAATTCACCTATTTTGCCTGCTATGTTCAAGAAACGGGAATCTGCTGATATGTTATCGGGCAAAGCGTCCACCATCTTTTTAGCCACCCATTCGGGAGTAATGATTTCAGAATTGGACAAACGGGAGAATTTACGGAACGCTCCTTGGATTTCAGCATCAGCGTCTTCACCGAGATCATCCACGTTACTCATTTTGTTTTCCAATTCATTCAAAGCCATTGGATGAATCTTCTTGCGGATAAGTTTGATGGTGTTTACATCAATTTGTAAATTATCAGCTATACGTTTCCCGTCTTCGCTGCTTTCAATACATCCAATGATATCTTTCAACGTCTTTTCCTCTCCATCAGAAAGATATGCAAAAAGGAGAATCTTGAGATAACAAGTTTGCAATTTCTTCCGTAGGGATTTCAACTCGCTATTTCCTATTTTTTCTTTGTGAGAATCTGAATTGTTTTCTAATTCTTCGTTGGGTGATAATGTTTCATCATCAATTGTATCTATGTCATCTCCTTCTCCTTCGTTAGGCTTTGTAGAAAAAACATTACCGGAAGAAGAATATTCTTTCTCCTTTTCTATCAACGTTTTCAAAGCCACATCATCGAAAACACCGTCATCAACTACAATGTCTGCCGTTTCGTCTATAATGCTCTTGTCGGCCGAATATTGGTGAACGGCATCAATGATATTGGAAGGTACTACCTCTTTCAATATTCCCCTATTCAACCAAATGATAGGTGATATTTCTAAATCACGTTGCAAACGTGTTGATAGTTCTTCATTACCTCTAATCGAGGTATTTACATTTGAAACCAGCGACTTGCGGTTTTGCATCACAAACATACGTGTAGGGTCGAAATCCACCAATAATGTCTGCGGTTTCATGTTGCATCGGATTTCTTCTCCATCTTCACTCTTGATAGTCTTAACGTATTGACTTTGCAAACGGAAAATGGCTTGGTCGTATTCTTGCGGAGAGGAAGCATCTTTGAGGAATATCATCGTGTCCCATTCGCGCACGGTGCTACCTGTCAGCATCTTGCCTACGGTCAATGTGATGGTCTTCTTTCCTCTTGACTCGAAAGCCCTGATGTCTTCTTTTATTTTGTGGGCATAATCCGTTCCACTATATTTTTGAGGGCATCCAAACCCTGCCAGATTCAAGACTTCATATTCGCCTAAATGGGCAAAATCATTGTTGGACAGAAGTTCCTTCATGGCGTCGCACGAGGCACGGAACGGCAATACCATTACGATGTGACGACACATCTTACCTTCCTGTATGCGGCCGTAATCAAGGAAACTGAAAATGTTCTCGTCTTCCTTGCTTCCATCAATGGCTTTCAGTAAATCGAGGACTTCATTCTCAAATTTGAATGTCCTAAAATCACCGGAAATACCGAGTGAATTTGTTTCCAAAAGTGTATTCAAACGATAATCAATGCCATCGTTTTTTAATTCATTCAACCGGTTAATAGAGGATTGATTCAGATTAAAAGCAAAACGAATCATCTGCGGAAAACCATAATAAGGATTTTCCCATTCGTCTTTGTCTATGTTGTCATTATCCCATTTCTGTTGCGCAT
>CAZFDP010000262.1:0-2735 GCA_964518185.1 uncultured Phocaeicola sp.
AGTATTCCCGAAGGTGGGGTGGAAGGTGGTTGGCAAACCATTCTTCGAGCGAAGAATATCTACGGGCCATACGAAAAGAAGGTGGTGTTGGAACAAGGTATGACTCGTATCAATGGCCCTCATCAGGGTGCGATGGTCGATACCCCCGATGGCGAATGGTGGTTCTATCACTTCCAGCAATACAATCCGCTTGGCAGGGTGGTGCATCTTCAACCCATGCATTGGAAAGACGGCTGGCCGGTTATTGGTGTAGATATGGATATGAACGGCATAGGTGAGCCGGTAGAAGTGTGGCGTAAACCGACTGTAAAGAAAGAGGCATCTATTTCTTTGCCTGCAGCCAGTGACCATTTCAATGCTGCCCAATTAGGTTGGCAATGGCAGTTCAATCACAATCCCGTGGATGAAGCATGGAACCTGACCGAACGGAAAGGAATGATTACGTTCCATGCATTGAAAGCCGACAACTTTAAGGTAGCCCGTAATACGTTGACACAAAAAACAATGGGATATACCGGTACGGCAACCGTAAAGATGACATGGAACAACAAGGACTTGGTGGATGGACAGCGTTGCGGATTGGCTTGTATGGGCAAACAGAACTGGACATTGGGGGTGATGCAGGAAGCCGGCAAGCGATATGTCTATCTGGAAAAGGATAATGAGATTATTCAGAAGGTTTCGGCCAAAGGAAACACGCTTTATCTGCGTATGAAAGCAGATGCCCCGAATAATGAATACCAGTTGCTTTATAGTTACAATGACAAGGATTTTATAGCGTTGGGCGACAAGTTCCCCATGCAGTTCGGCAATTGGAAGGGTGTTCGTGTAGGCTTGTATTGTTATAATACCGATAAGGAAGTGGGTCAAGTATGTTTCGACGATTTTGTATATTTACATGATGGTCCTAAATTGGATAAATGATGAAAAGAATAATTGCATGTTTGGTTACATGTACAACTGCCTTCTTCTTGGTAAGTTGTACCCAAAGTCAACCTTCTTCAAGGGAGTTGACTCCTCAAGAACAGATTGTTGAAAACATTGCACGTACATCTTTCCCCGATAGGGTGTGGCCGGTGCAAGTCTGTGAATCGGGCTGTATGCTCGAAGTATTGCAACAAGCCATTGATTCCTGCTCTTATTATGGTGGAGGAATGGTGGATGTAGCATCGGGCATGTATCCATTGAACGGCCCTCTGAAATTGAAGAGTAATGTAAACCTTCATTTACAGGAGGGAGCTTATTTGAAGTTCAGCGGACGTTCCAAAGACTTCCTTCCCGTAGTGCTTACCCGTTGGGAAGGGACCGAACTGTATGGCCATTCCCCCATGATTTATGCCTATCATGCAACCAATATCGCCATTACAGGTAAGGGAACCATTGATGCACAAGCCGGATTGGAATTTGCGGAATGGGGGCCGAAGGAAGCCAATGACCGTGACCGTTTGCGTGAAATGGGCGACAAGTTGGTGCCGGTACAGGAACGGATATTTGGTGAGGGAACCATCCTCCGCCCGTCGTTTGTGCAGTTCTATGGATGTTCGCGTATTTTGGTGGAAGATGTAACGCTGAAGGATTCTCCTTTCTGGACCATCCATCCCGTGTTCTGCGACAATGTGATTGTTCGTGGAGTAACTATCGACAGTCATTTCCCCAATAACGATGGATGCGACCCTGAATCGACTTCGAACGTACTGATAGAGAATTGTACCTTCCGTACGGGTGATGATGCCGTAGCCATCAAAGCAGGGCGCGATACCGACGGACGCTCTACCGGACGACCATCCGAAAACATCGTGGTGCGTAATTGCTCTTTCTTTTCGGAATGCAACGGTCTCTGCATCGGTAGTGAGATGTCGGGCGGTGCATCGAATGTCTATATGGAGAATGTGGAGATTGGTACGGTGAAGAACGCCATTTACTTCAAGTCGAACAAGGATCGTGGAGGCTATATCCGTAATGTAGTGGTGAACAACATTACCGTGGAGCGTGCCCGTGGAGCCATCCTTCGTTTTGAGACGAACTATTTCGGTTATCGGGGTGGCAATCATCAGACCATTTATGAGGATTTCCAGATAAGCAATGTGCAGGCAAAGGATGCCGACAACTATGCCGTATTTATGGAAGGCAACGAAGACAAGCGGATGAAGAATATCCGGATAGATAATTTCCATGTGGCCAATGCCAAGCACGCATATCATTTATTGTACACAGAGGATGTCCAGTTCAAGAATTCTTCGGTCAATGGAAAGATGATTCCTGAAACACCCGAAGAAGATACCGAGAAAGTAGTAGTTGATATATATTAATGTTTATAGATAGAACCATGAAAAAAACGATGAAGTTTGTATTGATATTCGCTTTGGTATGGACGGCGCAGACGCTGTTCGCACAGGATTTTGACAAGGCGTTCGAAGAAAGCAAGAAAATTGAACAACAAATCAAGCGCACCAGTTTTCCTGGTAGAGTGTATAACATTGTGGATTTTGGCGCAAAGGCCGATGACCCCGAATTTGCTTGTCACGAAGCCATTAACTTGGCCATCATTACTTGTAGCCAGCAGGGCGGGGGAACAGTATTGATTCCAGATGGTACATTCTATACAGGCCCTCTTACGCTGAAGAGCAATGTAAACCTGCACTTGTCGGACAAGGCTACACTGAAGTTCCTGACCGACCAAAAGTTGTATTTCCCCGGTGTGCTTACCCGTTGGGAAGGGTTGGATTGTTACAATG
>CAZFDP010000263.1:0-2728 GCA_964518185.1 uncultured Phocaeicola sp.
CATGGTACCGGTATGATTGAGCAAAAGTATATGGCCAAGTCTGGTTTGATGATGGGTATCATCGGCCTGGTATTGGGCTATGGTATGTTGGTGTTACTCGGTACGATAGGATTCTTCTAATATACAGGGAAAAAAGTCCAAACATAATATAGATTTTTAGAATAGACCCCATTGGGGCCGCCATGAGTTTCGGACTTTCTCATGGTGGCTTTTTTTATATCTGTTTGTCATTCAGAGGAGCGTAGTAACGAAGTATTTCGGGTGCATATGGTTGATGTTTTCGAGATTCTTCGCTTTGCTCAGAATGACAAACTTATTTTTTTATTATCTTTGTCCGCTCAAACCTTTTATAGAAAGCTTATGATAGTTTGTATTGCCGAAAAACCCTCCGTAGCCCGTGATATAGCCCGTGTGTTGGGAGCCAATACTTCGCGTGACGGATATATGGAAGGAAATGGATACCAAGTGACTTGGACATTTGGTCACCTTTGTACCTTGAAGGAGCCGCACGACTATACTCCTTCTTGGAAAGCGTGGAGTTTGTCCAGCCTGCCGATGATTCCACCTCGTTTCGGTATCAAATTGATTGAGCATGATCAAGGTATCGAAAAACAATTCCGTACCATTGAGAAATTGATGCAGGCTGCCGATGAGATTATCAACTGCGGGGATGCCGGTCAGGAAGGGGAGCTTATCCAACGATGGGTTATGCAGAAAGCAGGCGCCAAGTGTCCCGTGAAGCGTCTTTGGATATCATCGTTGACCGAGGAGGCCATTCGGGAAGGATTCAAAAGCTTGAAGGACCAAAAGGAATACCAACCGCTTTACGAAGCCGGATTGAGTCGTGCCATTGGCGATTGGGTATTGGGCATGAACGCTACCCGCCTCTATACGTTGAAATATGGACAGAATCGTCAAGTATTATCTATCGGTCGGGTACAGACACCCACGCTTGCTCTTATTGTCAACCGTCAGCACGAAATAGAGAATTTTGAGCCGAAGCAGTATTGGGTATTGTCAACCCTTTATCGCGATACCACTTTCAATGCCATCTTGAAGCGAAGCGAAGAAGACTTGATGGCAGATATTGAAAAACAAAAGGAGAAAGCCGAAAAGGCCGGTCAGGAATTTGATGTGACCGAAGCACTCCGAAAGGCCGAAGCAAACAATCCGGGGATAGAACCCATTGCAAACGAACAACAAGGCCAAGCGTTGCTCGAACGCATCAAGGAAGTTCCTTTTACCATCACTTCTGTAACCAAGAAGGAAGGAAAGGAAGCCCCTCTACGTTTGTTTGATTTGACTTCCTTACAGGTGGAATGTAACAAGAAATTTGGTTATTCTGCCGACGAGACCTTGCGCCTTATCCAATCGCTTTACGAAAAGAAAATCACCACTTATCCTCGTGTAGACACTACTTTCTTGAGCGATGACATTTATCCCAAGTGTCCGAACATCTTGGCTGGATTGAAACCATACGAGGCTTGGACAGAACCCTTGAAAGGCAAACCACTTAACAAATCGAAGAAAGTATTCGATAACAGCAAAGTGACCGACCACCATGCCATTATCCCTACCGGTCAGAATCCCATCAATTTGACCGATATGGAAAAGCGGGTATTCGATTTGGTGGCCCGTCGGTTTATTGCGGTATTCTATCCGGATTGTAAATTCTCTACGACAACCGTTATCGGTGAAGCGGATGGTATTGAATTCAAAACCACCGGAAAGCAGATATTGGAGTTGGGATGGCGGGTTATTTTTGTTAAGCAACCTACCAATTTACCCGATGGTATGGCAGAAAATGATACGGACCCTGCCGAAGAAGAACATTCCTTGCCGGTATTCAAGAAAGGAGAGAGCGGCCCACATACACCGAAGTTAGAAGAAAAATGGACCACTCCTCCACGGCCATATACCGAAGCGACTTTACTCCGTGCCATGGAAACAGCCGGTAAGTTGGTAGACAATGACGAACTTCGCGATGCCATGAAGGATAATGGTATCGGTCGCCCGTCAACCCGTGCAGCCATCATCGAAACGTTGTTCAAACGTCACTACATACGGAAGGAGCGAAAGAATTTGATTGCTACTCCTACGGGTATCGAATTGATAGGTTTGATTCATGAAGAATTGCTGAAATCGGCCGAACTCACCGGTATTTGGGAAAAGAAACTCCGTGAGATTGAACGTAAGAGTTACAATGCAGCCACTTTTTTGGATGAATTGAAGCAAATGGTGGGTGAAATTGTACATAGTGTGTTGAGTGATAATACAAATCGACGTGTTTCGGTTGTAGCCGATACGCCGGCCGTTTCGAAAGGTGGTAAGGAAACAGCTTCCAAAGAGCCGAAAAAGAAACGTGTGTCTTCGCCTAAAAAGCCGAAATCAGATACTGCAAGTCCTGTGCTGAAGGTCGATGATTCCATGTTAGGAAAAGCGTGTCCTGTATGTGGAAAAGGGATTATTATTAAAGGTAAGACAGCATACGGATGTTCCGATTGGAAGAACGGTTGTACATTTCGGCAAGGTTTTTAAATAGTATTTGTCGTTACGCTCTTTTGGATATCCATTTTTGCGTATAGGCATTTATTCTCAAAATATTTTTGGTTTTAAAGGTCTCTATTACAATATAAAGTAGTACCTTTGCTGAGTTTTTGAGGAAATCTATTTTAAAAATCTATATTATGTTTAAAATTTTCCCTGGTTTTCATTTGGTAGAAGAGTA
>CAZFDP010000264.1:0-2707 GCA_964518185.1 uncultured Phocaeicola sp.
GCACAATGGCATTATAATAACTGTCGGGCTTACAAGTATATCCCAACACCGGATTTTCGCAACGCTTCTTGATGGCATCCACAATAAAAGGAGCTGTAGCAAAATCCATATCAGCCACCCAAAGGGGAATCAAGTCTGTCCGTCCCCAACCATCTTTCAAGCCATCCCACTTAATGGCTGCTGTATTACTACGGTCTATTATTTCATCAAAATTATATTTCATACCTTTTATATATAGTCGTTTCTTAGATTTTTCTACTTTTATTTGAACCATACAAAAATAAGCTATTCTCTAAAACGAATCAAGTAATATCATAAAAATCCTGTCATTAATTACCCGCTTTCATAAGGATATGGAAATTAAAAACTTTTTTTCTATTTATCATTTCCTCAAATTGATTTTATTATCTAACTTTGTATTGTTTCTACAGCCGAGTAGTCTATACGCTATCAAGGGTTAGTGGGAAACATACATATATTATAAGGAAAGACGTTTACTTACGTTTTTGTCTTTGGCTCTTAGGAATCTCGCAAATTCTTTACTCGCCAAAAGCAAGGCAACGGTAGATGTCTGCGGGATATGTTTATATATCCTTGATACGCCTTAACAATCAAAAGGTGTATTGAGTTGTTATACATATCGGCGTGGGCTATCTCGGCGTTGCTCGTACTGGCGAGTTGGGCAATGCGAGAGCCTCTAAGAGCGGGACGAGTGACAAGTACAGATTCCCGCGCTTTTTCTTTATATATAGTTGATTTCTGTTGTTTTTAACATCCGGTTTGGGAATCTGTTGGAATATTAATATCTGTAGAAAGCTCTGATAATGGAGAATAAATTCAAAGATATTTATATAGGAAAAATCATCCAACAAAAAGTAGACGAACGTGGCCTCAGCTATGCCGAGTTTGCCCGTAAGATAAATTGTGCCCGTACCTCACTATACCATATATTCAATAGCAAGAACATAGACATTGAACGCCTGTTGCTTATTTCAGAAATACTCCAATACGATTTTATTGAAGAAATTTATCTAAAAAGGAAACATCAACAACGATTTGTTTCCCCTTGCATTATTTTACCTTTTAACTCAGAAGGCATAGACTTCACCACCTTACCCGAAGAAATTATGGAATTGCTGAAGCGAGAACTGACGTCTAAAATATAGTCGCTTCTGTACAGACTATCAACGCCCATTCCATTTCTTCCCCACTAATTATATCTACTTTTGCCTAAGTTCTTGTAAGCAAGAACAAATTATGACAATTTATTGACCTTTTTATACTACATTATAAAAGGTATTAACTTTCCAAAATTGTATCAGGGGGCACGTGAGTGTCTCCTGATTTAATGGCCTAATTATCATAAATACATATAAATTATTACACATGAATGGAGTTTTCCTCCATTATTAAACAATAGGTTGTGATGTAGGGGACACGTGAGTGTCTCCTACATTTATAAGCCATTCAGACATCCTTCTGTTCTTCTTGCACTCGCTTTACATACACCTTGCCGGCAAAACGACCGATAGACGCAATGCCCGATGTGGCATCAAGTTCAAATTCACATAATTCTTTACCCGCCACAGTATGCGAAAGTCCGGTTATAGCCATGTAATGCTTTACCTTCATGGCTCCATTCGTTTCCAGATATTCCAAAGCTTCTTGCAAATGTTCTTCCTTGGTGAACGGTGAACGACGAAGGCGAGTCACTCCTGCACGTTCCAACTTGCAATGCCGGTTGACATTCCCTATCAGCTTTTTGTCTGCCAGGAAATTCACACCATCTACCCTCAAGCTACGTGCATTCCGTTTGGGAGTCCCGCTTTCAAACGTATCCATTTCCTTCTCTTCCCCCAAACCAATGGTTGCCTTAAAAATGCCCATTTCATCGATGGTTACGGAATATCCTTCGGCCAAAAGTTCGGTCAAGGCATCGGTGGCATGCATCAGCACACGGATGGCTTCACCCTTGCTGATGCCCGAATGATGACTGCTGATGTGGTCAATAAAATGTTGGAAATCGATGTTTCGTTCCGTTTTCAAGCGATAGTATGCCTTCTTCTCGCCCGTTTTATGCAAGTCGGGCAATTCTTGTTTGATGTATTTTGCCATATTTACCGATTTTATATCAAGTATAATTCACCATTTAATGCAATTACAAACATACATAGAAATCGAAGATTTTTATGTATGTTTGCAATGTTAATTTGATATGCAATGAACAGAACTATTTTTAACGAAGCACAATTGGAACTGCTCAATGTAATGGCTAGCGTAAAGGATGATGCAGAATTGTTGGCATTGAAACATGCCATCAGCGAATTCTTTGCCCGTCGTGCTGATGAGGAAATGGATTTACTTTTATTCACAGCACAGAGCTAATGTAAAAACATTTACTGCTTCAAACATCCTATTGGAACGATGTAAATTCCATCATTAGGACGGCGGTAGGCATATTCACCTGTTGCCGTTAAAATCATCTTAAAGGCCGGTGCTTTCATGCGTGCGGTATCAATTTGACTAACCAATGAAGTGAGTGTTTCTATACCGTCATTTATCAATGATTCACCTCCAAGTTTTATTTCGACAAGTCCGTATTGACCGTTGCGAAGATGTACCACTGCATCACATTCCAAGCCGCTTTTATCTCGATAATGATATACTTTGCCATTTAATGCTTCTGCAAATACACGCAAGTCTCTTA
>CAZFDP010000265.1:0-2578 GCA_964518185.1 uncultured Phocaeicola sp.
GTCGCGCTGTGGTACTCATTGACGAATACGACAAGCCACTGCTTGATGTACTCGATACTGGACTATCCTCCATGGTAGACGGTGAAATGCGGTTATTGGAAGACCAACACCGCGAAATCCTCAAAGGATTCTATTCCGTATTCAAAGCGGCCGACGAGCATCTGCAATTCGTACTGCTCACCGGTGTCACCAAGTTCTCGCAAGTAAGTGTGTTCAGTGGGTTCAACCAACCGGCAGACATCAGTATGGATCCACGATATGAAGCACTCTGTGGTATTACCACGGAAGAACTATATCAATATTTTGACAAATCCATTGCTGAACTGGCAGACAGTTACGGATATTCCATAGAAGAGACGAAAGAATTGCTTAAATTACAATACGACGGTTATCACTTCGGTCGCAAACTGACAGACATTTACAATCCTTTCAGTCTCCTCAATGTATTTGCATCGCAAAACATACAGGACTATTGGTTTCGTAGCGGTACACCCACCTATCTGGTGCGTCTACTCAAGCACAATAAAGAGAATCTGAATGATTTGACTGGAAAGTATTACGACCCCAGTCAGTTTATCGACTATAAGGCTGATGTGGAAATGCCTCTTCCTATGATTTATCAAAGCGGTTATCTTACCATCAAAGGATATAACATGCGACAGAACACCTTCTTGTTGGATTTCCCGAACAACGAAGTGAAGAAAGGATTTGTCACCATCGTAGCTAATGACTACTTACATACCAAGACCGATGCCGGTAGTTGGGCTCGTGATATTGTCAATGCACTGGAGGCTGGCGACACAGAAAAGTTCCGCAAGCTGCTTACTTCATTCTTAGCCGACATTCCTTATACCATGCGTCGAAAGGAAACAGAGCGCGAACGGGAACGCTATTTCCACTACACTTTCTATCTGCTCATGCGCATGATAAGCTGCTATACCGTCTACACCGAGAAGCAACAAAGCGAAGGACGGGTGGACTGCATCGTGGAAACACCCGACTACATCTACATCTTTGAATTCAAGCTCGACGGCACAGCCGATGAAGCCCTCCAACAAATCGAAGAGAAAGGCTATGCCCGCCCCTACGAGGCGGACAGTCGCCCATTATACAAAATTGGAGTCAGCTTTTCTTCCGAAACGGGAACTGTGAGCGATTGGAAGGTTTCTTCTTCTATGTAAAGGGAACGTTATTGTTTCAACATCCCCTTTACTTCTTCCCGCATCTCATCGATGGCACGGGAATGTACTTTCGGTTCTGTTCCAAGACCAATTAAAACCGGTTAGTTACAGTCTCAAAGTTCGTTCAAAGTACATCGTACCATGGTTCAATGTATTTTGTATACATGGTTCTTGCAAGGGTTAACTACTTGATACACAGCATTGCTGTAGGTATGTAATTAAAATCATCAAAAAAAACTCTTTGCAGAAGAATGAATGTAGTAACCGGTGAAAGAAGAAAGGCAGCACAAAAAAGCCAGCTTTACAGCTGGCTTTCTCCTTCTATGTATTGTTCCAAGAACATATTCTCACCATCGAATACTGCATACGAGAACTCCCGTATCCAATCGCCTACAATGAGCATACGCGAAGAATGGGTGAGCATCAAATCGAGCATGATATGCCGGTGTCCGTAAATAAAGAAATTGATGTCAGGATGCTGCTTCAGGTATTCCTTGGTATAGATTACCAAAGGTTCTTCGGCCTCGCCCATGTATTCGGGTTCCTTACCGTCTTCACGCTTCAAACGGCTATGCTTGGCCCACTCCAAGCCAAAGTCAACTGCCCATCGGGGATGGATGGTAGAGAACAGACGTTGCAAGGTAACGCTATGAAACATGGCACGAATGAGTTTGAATTTCCAGTCTTTATCGCCCAACCCATCGCCATGCGCCAGATAGAATTCCTTTCCATAAATTTCACAGTTCAACGGCTGGCGGTGGATAGTTACACCACACTCCTTTTCCAAATAGTCACCACACCAAATGTCATGATTGCCGATAAAGAAATGTATTTCTACCCCTCTGTCGGTCAGTTCCGAGATTTTTCCCAAGAAGCGGGTATACCCTTTCGGCACCACCCTCTTGTATTCGTACCAGAAATCGAACATATCGCCCAGGAAATAGACTGCCGCAGCATCGTCCTTGATGCTGTCCAGGAAGTTGACCAACCGCCGTTCCTGGGTGCGGCCATGAGGAATGGCTCTGGAACCCAAATGGGCATCCGACAAGAAATATACATTCTTCATAGGCTGGACTATTAAAGGAAACCCAATTCCAGTTTGGCTTCTTCGCTCATCATGTCCTTGCTCCATTCCGGTTCAAAGACCAAATTCACGGTGGCTTGTGTCACTCCTTCCACAGAATCGACCTTCTGCCGTACATCTTCCATAATGAAATCGGCTGCCGGACAATTGGGAGCTGTCAGTGTCATATCGACAATGGCTTCTCCATCGTCTTGCAAATCAATTTTATAAATCAGTCCCAAGTCGTAGATGTTCACCGGAATTTCCGGGTCGAACACGGTCTTGAGCATATCGATGATTCTTTCTTCAATCTTCAAACGTTCTTCTGTATTCA
>CAZFDP010000266.1:0-2577 GCA_964518185.1 uncultured Phocaeicola sp.
CCAAAGAATATGAAGTTCAAACTGGGATACCCGATGCAAGAGAGAATACGACGGTAGGCCTTATAGGTATTGCTTCTGCAATTGGAGCCGTTATAACAGCAACAAACTTTGGATATGGAGTCTATTGGGTACCTACTTTTCAAAATACCATAACTCTATTCCATTCAAACCTGTTGAAAGAAGATAGTCTATATTACTTTGCCAACAAAAAAGGGATAAGTTGTTTAAATACAGAATTGCAACCTATATGGGAATTTGAGCTTGCTGATGGTTTGTGCTCTAAATCCCAATTACAAATTAAAGGAGATTCATTATACATGATTAATTATGGATATGCCGTAAAAGATAGTGGGAAAAGAGTTAAAAGAGGACAACCCTTTTTTGCCATTTTCAATAAACGGACAGGTGACCTACACAACATCAACCACCTCACGACCGAAAAAGAAATTATGCATGATGCTACTTATTTTGGAGAAAATGCTTATCTATTATTTGAAGATGGAATAGCCTATCAAAATCCTCTCCACTCTAAAGCACAAAAAAAAGAATGGGGAAATAAAGAAAAAGGAATTTTACAAGACATTGTTAACGACACAATATATGCCTATCAGATTACGTCTCAAGATTTTAAGCCTCTAACTCTTAGTCCAAAACGCTGTCCTGTTTTGACTGAAAAGTCAGAAGTAGTGGTATTCAATGATAAATTAGAAATATTAGAAGAACACAATTCATCTGTTCTCTATCGCCCTATTTCAAAAAATGGAACTATTATTTGTATTAAAGGAATCAAAGAAAATGAAACAGATTGTTGGATAATCCATGAATCAGGCAAACCATTACTTCATATCAGCAAGCCCATCAATGATGTAAAAGCCATAAGCAATGATATGCTGATTCTATTGAATTATAACCAACTTTTTTTTCTTAGCATAAAAGACATTTTATCCAATCAACACTCTCTTCTTAGTTAGAAAAGAAAGTCTATAATTTTTAGTCAATCGGAATCTCCACATCCTTCCGATACCCCGACGAAGTCATGATAGCGATAGGCTCGCCAGCTTCGTCGGTGATTCTCACTTCGATAAAAGGAATACGGCGATGGTTGAACGCCTCTACCGCTTCGGCATATACATAGCCTTCTTTCGCAGCACGGAGGAAGGTTATGTTGGCTGATAGGGACAATGTAAGTTGCTTTCTGCTGTTGGCCACCGCAGCAAAGGCCAGATCGGCCAAAGTAAACAAGGCACCGCCCTGGCATACCCCACCGGCATTCAGATGCTCCTTGGTCACTAACATCCTGGCCTTGGCATAGCCGGGCTTCACCTCCAGGAGTTCTACCCCTGCATTGGCCGCAAAGCGGTCGGCCTTAAAGAATTCTATAAACTTTTCCATTACCTTTATTTAATAGTAACCATGGTAGCTCCAAATCCATATTCGCGGAAGGAAGCATCCTGACTTTGATAATTCTTGTACTTGTATTTCAACTCCTGAAGAAGGGCTTTTCGGAGCACTCCATCGCCCTTGCCATGAATAAAGACAATCCTTTGCCCCTTCTTGTTCTTGTACTCATCCAGTGTCTTGCGGAATACATCGAGCTGATAATTCAAGATTTCACCATTACTCATCCCTGCTGTAGTATCCAGCAATTCATGCGCATGCAAATCCACCTCTATAATACCATTATCCTTAGGCTTCTTGGCCTCAGGTTTGCGGGCAGGCTGCATGTCCTCGCGTTTCTTGGTGAGCAGTGCTTCCTTGATATCCTCGCCTTTCAGAAAAGTCTGACGGGCAGGGGCATCATCCTTTACTATATCATAAATGAGCGAAGGTTCTTCGAAGAAATCACTTTCGCGGAAAGTATGGAGCTTGTAGAATTTCACTGTATCAATGCGAAGCTCCACCGATACGGCCGGTTTCAGCATGAAGCTCTTGTCGTCCTTGAAAGCCAAAAGCTGTACAGCCACATGCTCCAATTCGTTTAGCATACTCTTTTCAAACTCCTCAATGAAGAACTTGGTGTTCGGAGCCACTGTGCCATGACTGCGCACCCTCCAGTTATGCCCTTCGGCAGTAAGGTAAGTGTACACCACCGTATAGTTGCTGTCATTGATGAGATATGCATCGAAAGCAGTTGCCGAAATGGCCTTGATGTCCTGCGGCACAAATCCCAGCATCACATTCAGCACATCACCTCCCTTTCGCTCGGGTTGTTTATAAGTAATGGGCTTTTCTTCCTCCTTAGGCTTAGGGGCAGCTTGTGGAGCAGGTGCCGGTTTCCGCTTGATGTTGTAATCATCGGTTTCCACCACCACACATTCGCGTATCAGCATCGGGATGTCGAAACCGTCTTCATCCTGCACCAATACGATATCCTTTCCTTGAAATCCTGTTACAATGCCGCCTCCCACTTCGCTGAGGAAACGCACTTTATCTCCTATTTTCATATTCTTTTTCTATTAGTTGGCACAAATATCGTTGTTTTTAGGGAGATAATAAAGAGAATGCAACAGAAACTCGCAATTTTAGTAACGTGTAAAAAATAAGTTGCATCAGTTTAGTAGTGTCATCCTGACGACC
>CAZFDP010000267.1:0-2576 GCA_964518185.1 uncultured Phocaeicola sp.
AAGTAATGGTAGAAGCTGTGATGGCATCCACATCTCCCCCATCGTTCTTGACAGTCAAAGGAGCTTGTCCCGGATTCTTACCGGTGATGTCACCCTTCTGACCCTTCTTGAACCAATCGGCAGCCTTAGAACCCAAACCGGGAGTTTCGGCATGGCTCAACAAAGAGTAATCGATAATGTTACCTTCCTTATCAAAACCTACCAAGACATTGATAGCACCACCAAAACCGTTGGCTGATGATTCAACGGCAGCACCGATAAATTCACCACCTTTGGTAGCCTTATAAATCTTATAGGTCGCACCATTCAATTCAATGCTTTCGGGTGCTTCGGCCGGATTGTTGTCGAATCCAGGAACCACCAAAGCAATAGCATCACTCAATGCCTTGGCATTAGCTTCGGCAATAGGACCTTTTGTCAATTCGTTGACATAGCCCAACAAGGCTCCGGCTACTACAGCAATACCTGTAAGCACGATAGCCATGTTTTTCAAAGATGATTCTAACTTTTTCATTTCTTCACTACCTCCCCGAATCTTTTAGGTTTACAATAGGTATTGATCAGCGGTGTAAAGGCATTCATGATGAAGATAGCGAACGACATACCTTCGGGATATGCACCAAACAAACGGATTACCACTGTCAAGAAACCAATAGAAACACCGTAGATAATCATACCTTTATGAGTCATAGGTGATGTTACATAGTCGGTCGCCATAAAGATAGCACCCAACATCAAACCACCGGTGAACAGATGTGCCATAGGTGAAGCAAAAGCAACTGGATCTATCAAATGCATGATTCCTGCAAAAACAAAGACAGTTCCTAAAATAGAAACAGGAATATGCCAAGAAATGATCTTCTTCCACAACATGTAACCCAAACCAAGCAATAACGCCAATGCACTGACTTCACCAATACAACCAGGATTATTACCAAGGAACAAAGTCATGGTATCGGGCAATTGGCCCAATGCACTTACATCGCCTTTTACTGCCATTTTCATCAAAGCAAGAGGAGTAGCTTCGGTTGAAGCATCTGTATAACTAGCCCATTGATGAACAGAAGGCCATGATGTCATTTGAACCGGGAATGAAATCAACAAGAAGATACGACCCACCAATGCCGGGTTGAACGGATTACATCCCAAACCACCAAATGTCATCTTACCAATACCAATGGCAACCAATGCACCGATAATGATAATCCAAATAGGTAAGTTGGATGGCAAGTTGAATGCCAACAACAAACCTGTCAATGCAGCTGAACCATCGCAAATGGTACAAGCTTCTCTCTTCAAGATGAACTTAGTAATGGCCCATTCGAAGAATACACAGGCAGCAACTGATGTTAGAGTCACTACCACAGCACCCAAACCAAACATATAGAACGAAACCAGCAATGCAGGAAGTAAGGCGATAATTACGCCATACATATTTTTCTGTATGCTGTCACCGCTATGTACGTGGGGCGATAATGATACAATTAATTTATTTGCCATTGTCTTTTACTTTTTAGCGTTACGTGCACGGATGATACCTCCTACTGTACCCTTACCCAAACGGATATAGTCCAGCAAGTAGCGGTGTGACGGACAAGTGAACTGACACGAGCCACATTCGATACACGACATTACATCTTCTTTTTCTACTCTCTCCCAATCCTTCTTAGCCGACAAAGTGGCCAACAAGAACGGTTCCAATCCCATTGGACAAACGCTTACACACTTGGCACAACGGATACAAGGGTTTTCTGCTGCACGAGCAGCTTCCTTATCGTTCATCAACAGAACGCCCGAGCTACCCTTACAGATAGGCACTTCAATGTTGAGCAAAGCCTTACCCATCATCGGACCACCACCAATAACTTTACCGGTATCTTCAGGCAAGCCACCTGCAGCTTCGATAAGCTGACTCATCGGTGTACCCATACGAGTGAGGAAGTTGGACGGGTTCTTTAACGACTTACCTGTTACGGTTACAATACGTTCGAACAAGGGCTTGTTCTTCTGTACGGCTTCGTATACGGCATAGGCTGTACCCACGTTCTGTACTACGGCACCTACATTGATAGGAATAGCCGGAGGTGCAGGTACTTGACGACGGATAACGGCGTCAATCAATTGTTTTTCACCACCTTGCGGATATTGTACCTTAAGCGGTACAATTTCGATATTAGGATATTGTGCAGCCTTTTCGGTCATTAACTTGATGGCATCGGGCTTATTGTTTTCAATACCGATATAACCTTTTGTTACATTAACTGCTTTCATCAGAATGCTTACACCTACCAAGATTTCATCAGCCTTTTCGAGCATCAATTGATGGTCGGCTGTAAGGTAAGGTTCACATTCTACGGCATTGATAATTACACACTCGGCCTTGCATCCCGGAGGAGGTGATAATTTAACATGAGTGGGGAAACATGCACCACCCATACCTACTACACCTGCATTCTTAATCTTGGCTACAATTTCTTCTGGCTTTAGGTTACATTCCTTTACCAATGTTGTACTGCGATCGATTGATTCTTCCCATTCATCACCTTCTACATCGATAAAGATAGCCGGTTTACGAT
>CAZFDP010000268.1:0-2549 GCA_964518185.1 uncultured Phocaeicola sp.
ATGCAAGTGGGAGTGGATGCCGACAAGATGCTGATGTCTCACTTTACGGGGCAATCGTTCGGAGCTTCGGGCATGTTGTCTTATCAGGCAACCGACCGATTGGCGTTTCATGTCTTTGGCGGATACAATAGCGGCTATGTGCCGGGGATGCAAAGTTACCGCTATGGAGGTAGTATGGCTATGGATATTACTGAGCGTTTTGGTATGGAAATGGGTGTACAACGCTATTATAACCCCATGCAGGGGAGGTGGGAGACCGTGCCTATCGCTACTCCCTACTATCGTTTCAATAATGGGGCAAAGGTGGGTTTCGATGTAGGAGGTCTGCTTTATCAGATATTCCATAGTGCTTCCTTCAAGAAAAATCCGCAGAGGGTAAATCCCACCATCGGCCCTCCACGGCCGCGCATCGAAATCCGATAAGGAAAACGATGTTTTACGAGGAAGAAAACGATGTTTTACGATTCTTTTTCCGTATCTTTGCCTTTTTAATAGTTTAAACTTAAAAAGAAAGGAATCCAAAGTGGCAAACGATGTGGTATTGACCCCCATGATGAAACAGTTCTTCGAACTGAAGGCAAAACATCCCGATGCGGTGATGCTTTTCCGTTGCGGAGACTTCTATGAAACTTATTCCGAAGATGCAATTGTAGCATCCGAAATATTGGGTATTACCCTCACCAAACGAGCCAATGGGCAAGCCAAGCATGTAGAAATGGCGGGATTCCCTTTTCATGCCCTTGATACGTATTTGCCTAAATTAGTCAGAGCCGGTAAGCGTGTGGCCATTTGCGACCAATTGGAAGACCCTAAACTTGCCAAGAAGTTGGTAAAACGCGGAATTACCGAACTTGTAACCCCGGGGGTAGCCATTAACGACAATGTGCTTTCTTATAAAGAAAATAACTTTCTGGCAGCCGTACATTTCGGTAAATCATCGTGTGGGGTGGCTTTCCTCGATATTTCTACCGGCGAATTCCTTACCGCCGAAGGTCCTTTCGACTATATAGACAAGTTGTTGAACAACTTTGCCCCTAAAGAAGTACTTTTTGAACGAGGAAAGAAGGGGATGTTTGAAGGGAACTTTGGCAACAAGTTCTTTACCTTCGAGCTTGAAGATTGGGTGTTTACAGAAACCTCTTCGCGTGAAAAACTCCTGAAACACTTCGAAACCAAGAACCTGAAAGGCTTTGGGGTGGAACATCTCAAGAACGGTATTGTGGCTTCGGGAGCCATTTTGCAATACCTCGATATGACACAACACTATCAGATAGGTCATATCACCTCGCTTTCGCGCATCGAAGAAGACCGTTATGTGCGCCTCGACAAGTTCACCGTCCGCAGCCTTGAATTGATAGGGAGCATGAACGATGGCGGTACCAGCTTGCTGGATGTCATTGATAAGACCATCAGCCCTATGGGAGCCCGTTTGTTGAAGCGTTGGGTTGTCTTCCCTTTGAAGGACGAAAAACCTATCAACGAGCGTCTCGATGTGGTGGAATATTTCTTCCGCGAGCCCGATTTCAAGGATTTTATTGAAGAAAAGATGCATCTGATAGGCGACCTTGAACGCATTGTTTCCAAGGCAGCTGTAGGGCGCATTTCGCCTCGCGAAGTAGTGCAGCTTAAAGTGGCCTTACAAGCCATTGAACCCATTAAGAATGCTTGTCTGAATGCCGAAAACGACAGTTTGCATCGTATTGGCGAACATCTGAATCTTTGCGAAAGCATCCGCGACCGTATAGCACGTGAGGTGAAGAACGACCCGCCACTCTTGGTCAACAAGGGGGGAGTGATAGCCGATGGCATCCATGCCGAATTGGATGAACTCCGCAAGATAGCCTATTCGGGCAAAGATTACTTGCTACAGATGCAACAACGCGAAAGCGAACGCACGGAAATACCGAGCCTCAAGATAGCCTACAACAATGTGTTCGGCTATTATATAGAGGTAAGAAATACGCATAAAGACAAGGTGCCGGTCGATTGGATTCGCAAACAGACACTGGTCAATGCCGAACGCTACATTACTCAAGAGCTGAAGGAATACGAAGAAAAGATACTTGGTGCCGAAGAAAAGATATTGGCGCTTGAAACCAAACTATACAACGATTTGGTACTCTCGTTGGCCGAATACACTCCTGCCATCCAAATCAATGCCAATCAAATAGCACGTTTGGATTGTTTGCTTTCCTTTGCCAATGTAGCGAGAGAGAATAAATACATCCGTCCCATCATTGAAGACAGCGATGTGCTCGATATCCGTCAGGGACGCCATCCGGTTATCGAAAAGCAACTCCCGATAGGAGAGAAGTATATCGCCAACGATGTGATGCTTGATACGGACAGCCAGCAAATCATCATCATCACCGGGCCAAACATGGCCGGTAAATCGGCCTTGCTCCGTCAGACCGCCTTGATAACCCTGATGGCTCAAATAGGATGCTTTGTACCTGCCGAAAGTGCCCGCATTGGTATGGTGGACAAGATATTTACCCGTGTAGGGGCCAGTGACAACATTTCGGTGGGTGAATCCACCTTCATGGTAG
>CAZFDP010000269.1:0-2548 GCA_964518185.1 uncultured Phocaeicola sp.
ACTGATGCAGGTTATTTTTTTCATTTCACTAAATACGTTTTCAAAAAAAGAAGTGGAAAACCGGAAAGGCTTTCCACTTGCAAAGATAATTCTTTTTATCGAAAGAAATGTCCGACACTATAAAAAAGGTATGATACTTCCGAATATTATAAGACTAATAAAGGCAATCGTCAAAAAAATGGGTAAAAAGCAAATGAAGAGCAAAAGCAATATCTTCCCAAATGAAAAGCTTTGGGAAGTAGAATATTTACTTGGAATGATAATCCATGCAAGGATATATGCCAATACTGATCCTTGTACGGCAAAGAGACAAAACAACAAGGCTAAACGTACAAGAGTTACATCCCACCCCATATAAACGGCCAATCCAGAAGCCACACCACCCAACATCTTATTGTCGGTATCACGACAAAGGTTTTTCTTTGTTTCCATAGTTAATTGTTTAGTAATCAAGATATGGCAGCCATGCCAAAGTTAAACATAAAGAATATACATACTCCCAAGGCGATGAGCCATAGAATAAGCAAAGTCATACGGGTACTGAACGACATGGACAACCATCCGCCAAACGTACTCATCAAGAAATGAATGAAACCAACAATAGGAATACCGATAACCAATATGCCCGATATGGCCAAGAAAATACTTGAAACCGGAGAAGCTGTAATTACCGACCAATCAACGGACGGCATACTTGCATAGAAAAATTCAGGCAAGCTTCCAATCACTCCCATTGCCGCCAATAACAAAGAGAAACAAACTACCAAAAGCACAAACAAAAGAGGTGTACAACAGATGGCAGCTACTACCAATACACATTTAATAAGGAAGCCTACCACACTTACAATGGATTCTCCTATACACCGAAGAATTGAACGTGGTTTTTCAGAACTCATGTAATTGTTTACCTTATCAAAACCATCAGTTACCGTCTTACCTATATTTTCTACATTTACCTTCATTCCTTTCATGGACAATTTCTCGGATGCAGTATGCGCTTCGGGAATAATAATCCATGCAGCTACATAAAAAATAAAGACTCCATTGAACAATACTATACCATTGACAAAAAATGGAAGCCCCAATATAATCAGAATGATACGAACCAAAGTTACATCCCATCCTAAATAGGCGGCAATACCGGAACACACCCCTCCTATCACTTTGTTATCCGGATTACGAAACAAACGCTTTACTCCCTTTTCTTCTTGTGTATGGGAAGCAGATTCATGAACATCTTCCTGATCATTGTCCGCAAATTCTTCCGGCTTTCCCATTTGTGCGATGATTTCTTCCACATCGGTCAGCGTAATAACTTGTTTGCGTTCACTCAACCGTTCACCGAACAATTCAGAGATACGCAACTCCATATCGTGCACAATTTCTTCCGCACCTTCTTCCTTATTGAAATGAATACGCAGATTGTTCAAATAATCGTCCAACAAATCGTATGCATCGTCATCAATGTGAAAGACAATGCCACCTAAGTTTATAGTAAAGGTCTTCTTCATGAGAGTAAGTTTTGATTTCTTTTTAAATGATTGACTGTATTGGCAAGCTCCATCCAAGCCTCTTCCAATCCTTGCAGGAAGATTTCACCATCCGGGGTGAGTGAATAATACTTGCGTGGCGGACCTTGGTTGGACTCTACCCATTCATAAGCCAACAGATTATCGTTCTTAAGACGAGTCAGCAGAGGATAGAGCGTACCTTCCACCACTATCAAATGGGCTTCCTTAAGCTTCAAAATGATATCCGAAGCATAGGATGCCTCTCTATGAAGCAATAATAAGATGCAATATTCAAGCATCCCCTTGCGCATTTGCGAGCGTACATTATCTACATTCATAACCTTATTCTTCCTTGTATGGCACAAATGTATGCAAAATATTAGTACCTTGCATTACATAGAACTATAAATTAACATCAATTAAGTTTTTAAGGGAATAATAATCCCTATCTTTGTTCCATAAACAAATAATTATGATTTTATCCGATTCCCTCCGCTCATATATAGAAAAGGAAATAATCCCTTTATACGTCCACTTTGACAAAGCACATCAAACGGATCATGTCCGGAAGGTTATAGACGAAAGTCTGAAATTGGCCCGACACTACCAAGTAGACATCAACATGGTATATGCTATTGCCGCTTTTCATGACATAGGACTTTGTGAAGGACGCGAACACCACCATATTTTATCGGGAAAAATGCTACGTGGTAACCAACAGATACGCAAATGGTTCGACGAAGAGCAAATAAAAATTATGGCCGAAGCCGTAGAAGACCATCGTGCCTCCAACCAACACACTCCCCGAAGTATTTATGGAAAGATTGTGGCCGAAGCCGACCGCCTCATAAACCCTTACCATATTTTGCTTCGTACCCTTCAATACGGCCTCTCCCATTATCCCGAATTGAGCAAGAAGCAACATTACCTCCGTTTTTGTGAACATTTGCAAGAAAAATATGCCGAAGGAGGTTATCTGAAATTATGGATACCCGAATCGGACAATGCAATACAATTGGCAGAACTCCGTCGTATTT
>CAZFDP010000270.1:0-2546 GCA_964518185.1 uncultured Phocaeicola sp.
TTTTCGGTATTAATACGCAAGAAATGACGTTAGAAGAAATCGGCGACAAATTTGGACTGACACGTGAACGCGTGCGCCAGATTAAGGAAAAAGCCATCAGAAGATTAAGAACAAATTCGCGTAGCAAGCTGCTCAAGTCTTACTTGGGATAAGACAAGGTTCGTTTTCCAAAAAAGATTTCAAAGCAGGTGTGTTAAAATGGAACATACTATCAATCATGCTTGTCATTCTGAACGAAGTGAAGACGAGTTGTTGAGCCAAAGGCGAAAAATCTGATAACATAAAATAATGCAACCAGATCCTTCGCGATGCTCAGGAT
Organism: uncultured Phocaeicola sp.; assembly: GCA_964518185.1. GTDB lineage: Bacteria > Bacteroidota > Bacteroidia > Bacteroidales > Bacteroidaceae > Phocaeicola. The sequence goes on from CAZFDP010000270.1 coordinate 320, forward strand.
GACACATAGATAGTAAATTTCTATTTTGACACACCCTTTTTTTTGCATATTTCAATGTAAGTCCCTATCTTTGTAAGTCAAATTTAAACAGAAAGACAACAATGAAAAATATCAAGATGATTGGCACCCTGTTGTTGGTGTTTGTAGTATGTTCGGCCTTCTCGTTCAAGAAAAAAGGCCAGGCAGAAGTATATATGGTTGGAGTATCGGCATCGTTTACCGATTCATTGGTATACTTTACTGATATACAGTTGGTTGACAGTGTAGCGTTAGACAAGAACGATATGCTTCCGCAGCGCCAGCAATACAGCTATCAGCTGAAGACCTATCTGGAATCCAAGACCGGACAGACCAACCGCACTTGTTTTGTCTACTTCAACGAAAACAAGGCCAAGTTGGAAAAGAACATCAAGAAAATGAAGGAAAAATACCAGAAGGGAGGCAAGTCCATCCTCCGTCAGGTAGACCCCGAATTCAAGTTCACCAAAGCCGAAATCTATTAATTTAATTCCTACATTCAGGTATGAAGAAACTGTTTGCACTCCTCTTTACAGCTATACTATTTACAGCCTGTGGCAGTAATGAAGACGACCCTACACCTCCAGCCAAGGCAGAAGCCCCTGTAACCGTTTGGGCTTATTTAGTGGCGGATACCGATATAAAAAGCGACCTCCGAAACAACATCAAGACCATGTACGAAGGATTGGGATACCTGGAAAAGCAGGCATCCATGCTCATCTATTGGGATGGTGGAACCAGTGACACCTATTTGCCGGCATCGCCCTGCATCATCCGATACACAACGGATGGTTATGGAAACATCAACGGTATAGCTGCCCGCGACAGTTCGTACTCCATGCGCTTTATAGCCGAGCAGGCAGAGGTGGTCAAGACATACAGCGACCAGCTCTCGACCGACAAATCGGTAATGACCCAGGTTATCAGAGACATGAAAAGCCTGACAACGACCGACAAGATAGCCATGACCGCCGGCTCGCACGGCAGTGCCTGGATAGAAACCATCACCTCTTCCAGAGCCGCCCGTTCATTCGGTCAGGATGGAAGTGGTACAGAAAATACCATCACCACCTGGGACATGGCCGATGCCATTACCGATGCCGGTGTGAAAATAGACCTGCTGATTTTCGATGCCTGCATGATGGGAACCGCCGAAGTGTGCTATGACTTCAAGAATGCAGCCAACTATATGATTGTTTCTGCACTCGATGTGCCGGCTCCCGGTTTTCCTTACGACAGATTCATGACATCGCTGTTCGAGGGAAGCACAACCAGTTACACAGACGTGTGCAATCAATATGTGGACTATTACCTGAACTATCCCGGGGGATGGGCTTCAATAGCATTGGTGGACTGCAACCAAATGGAAAATTTGGCCGCTGCCGTAAAGAAGCAATTGACTGCCCATAAGGAAACATTGCATACATACAACCCGGTAGGTAAGTTACAACAATATGGCTTGCACCCCAACGTACCGGGATTCAAGTATATTTCTTTCGACATGAAGCAATTCATGGAAGAATTGAACGGAGGGACAGCTCCCACAGACTTCCAGAGCACCCTTAACCAAGCCATACTATATGCCGATTGTCTGGAATACACCGAATATTACACCATCGAAAAGAGCAAGTTCTGCGGATTAGGCATGTATATTCCTGTAAAGGAACGCTCCCAATGGAATGAAACATTCAAGACCATCGGCTGGTACAAGGCAGCCGGATGGAATGAAATTACTTTCAGTTGGGAGAATTAAAGACAAAGTCGGCAATTACCGATTTGGTTGAATCGGAATAGTACACATACTGGATAGTGGTTCCATAGTCTACGTATGCCTTCATTTCCAATGAGTTGATTACACTCTTTTCCAAGGCCTTGCGGTAATTGTTGTAGTTCTTCTGGAATTTCTTGGCATTGTCGGCCTTGCCCAACATGGTATAGTAATAACTTACCTTATTATTTACCGCATCATAACGGGTACTGTCAAAACGGGTAGTACCATTCATCAGCACAGGGCACTTTTGGTTTTCGCGTTCGGCTATCTGCAAGAAACGTTCTTCTTGTGTCATTTTTGGGCTGCATCCAGTCAGTACGGCCATTCCGGCCAATAAGATAATCCAATATTTTTTCATCATTATTCAGTATTTTGAGGGCGAAAATACAATAAATATCAAACAAAACCATCTGTTTTCCGTTTTTTATTATAATTTTG